>DATKCB010000342.1:0-8132 GCA_035513495.1 Planctomycetaceae bacterium
ACCTGATCCTCGACGATGGCGGCGACCTGACGGTGATGGTGCACGAGAAGTTCCCCGAACTACTCAAGGAGATCAAAGGGCTTTCCGAAGAGACCACCACCGGCGTGCATCGCCTGCACCAGATGCACAAACAAGGGAAACTCGGCGTTCCGGCCATCAACGTCAACGACTCGGTCACGAAGAGCAAGTTCGACAACCTTTACGGCTGCCGCGAATCGCTGGCGGACGGCATCAAACGCGCGACCGACATCATGGTGGCGGGGAAAGTCGTCGTCATCGCGGGATTCGGCGACGTCGGGAAAGGCTGTGCCGATGCGATGAAGGGACTCGGAGCACGCGTCATCATTACCGAAATCGATCCGATCTGCGCCTTGCAGGCTGCGATGGAAGGATTCGAAGTCACAACCATGAAGGAAGCCTGCACGAAAGGTGATATCTTCGTCACCACCACCGGCAACAAGGACGTCATCTGCGGCGAACACATGGATCAGATGAAGCACAACGCGATCGTCTGCAACATCGGCCACTTCGATACCGAGATCGACATCGCCTCTCTCAACAAGAATCCCAAGATCACCAAGCAGAGCATCAAGAAAAACAGCGACGAAGGGGGTCCGGTCGACAAGTATGTTTATCCCGACGGAAAAGCGATTCTCGTCTTGGCCGAAGGTCGCTTGGTCAACCTCGGTTGCGCGACAGGTCATCCTTCGTTCGTGATGTCCAACAGCTTCACGAATCAGGTGATGGCTCAGATCGAACTCTGGCAGAACGCCGACAAGTACGAACTCGGCGTACACGTCCTGCCTAAGCAACTCGACGAAGAAGTCGCCCGGCTGCATCTCGATAAACTGGGGGTCAAACTCGAAGTCCTGACGCAAGCCCAAGCCGATTACATCGACGTGCCGGTCGAAGGCCCGTACAAACCAGATTACTACCGGTATTGACCGAGGGTCGTCTTAATTAACGACGGATTTTCAATTGCAAATAACCTCCGGATTCAGGCAAAATCCGGAGGTTTTTTCGCGAACGGAGGACGAGCCTGAATTGTCGTCCCAGTGCGAACTGATAATTCCGATTCTTGATTGTGGTGATTCTGCATGGCAACTCCTCTCGAAGTCGTCGATGCGTTTACTGACCGACCATTCGCGGGCAATCCGGCTGCGATCTGTTTCCTGGATCGCGACGCTCCCGACGAGTGGCGGCAGAATGTCGCGGCGGAAATGAATCTGTCCGAAACCGCCTTCGTGCGGTCTCTCGAAGACGGTTTCGAGCTGCGTTGGTTCACTCCGGCGGTCGAAGTCGATCTGTGCGGTCACGCCACGCTTGCGGCTGCACATGCGTTGTGGAGACGAAATCTGGTTCTAATCCACGAACCAATCGCATTTCACACTCGCAGCGGAACGCTCACCTGCACCCGCGATGGAGACTGGATTCAACTCGACTTCCCCGCAACTCCTCCCGAAATCTGCGAACCTCCCGCAGGTCTGTTTGATGCCTTGAGAATCGAGCGAGCCGAAGCGGTTTTTCGGTCGAAGTTCGATCTGCTGGTCGAACTGGAATCGATCGAGTCTGTCCGAAAGATTTCGCCCGATTTTCACCGGTTGAACGAGATCGTGACGCGCGGCGTGATCGTGACGGCGCAAGCCGATGGCTGTGAGGAAGCTGATTTCGTCTCGCGTTTTTTTGCTCCTCGTTGCGGGATCGATGAAGATCCGGTTTGTGGCTCGGCGCACTGCACTCTGGCGCCATATTGGAGTAAGAAGCTGGGAAAGGAAATACTGATCGGTCATCAGATTTCCCGGCGAGGAGGTGTCATCCGCATCTCGCTGAAGGGCGATCGCGTTCTGCTCGGAGGGCAGGCTACGACGGTGATGGTGGGGGAATTGCTGGCCGATTCATTCCCCGTTCCGGAGGGAGGCCATGTCCGCGCCGATTGAATATCAACTCGAACCCGAACTGACCGTCGAAGAATTCGTGCAGATCCTCAACGATTCGACGCTGGCCGAACGGCGTCCGATTGACGACCGAACTCGGCTCGAACGAATGCTGCGCAACAGCGACATCATTCTGACCGCCAAGAGTGCGGGCAAGCTCGTCGGCCTCTCCCGGGCGATCACCGACTTCAGTTACTGCACGTATCTGTCCGATCTCGCCGTCAGTGTCGAGTACCAGAAACAGGGCATCGGAAAACAACTGCTCGGCAAAACGCACGAAGCAGCCGGTCTGCAGACCCGATTGATTCTCCTCAGCGCGCCCGCTGCCGAACCGTATTATCCGCACATCGGCCTGGCGCAGCATCACTCCTGCTGGACGATTCCGCCCGTCTGATGACCCGCATCAGGAGAAATTTACGAGGACTCGCAAAATCTCCTTCCAAAACGAAGCCGGCAATTTGATGCCAGTGAGACCTCACATCGATCCGTTTTCGTCGTCATCAATAAATTCGATATCCCCGGTCGTGACGTCGTACAAAGCCCCGACGACGAGTACTTTTCCAGCGTCTTGGGCCCGACGAATCGCGGGACTCCTTTCCGTGATGATATTAACCGTGTGCAAGACGTTGCATCTGGCAACTTCATCAATAAACGAGATTCTCTCATCTTCATTCAAATTCTTGAGATTTTTGCAATCATCTCCATCCAGACACAGCTTGATTTCGCTGACGATCGAGTTCAAATTCGAGCAACCGGTTGCTTGTTCCACATCTTGACCGGAACAAACCAGGTTGACCGAGGAGGTCACCGCCCCGCATCGCGTATGTCCTAACACGACGACCAGTTTGACGCCCGAGACAACGACAGCGTATTCGAGACCTCCGAGTGCCATTTGCCCCCCGACGTTGCCCGCGACGCGAATGCTGAAAATATCACCGATCCCCAGATCGAACACGAGTTCTGCGGGGACGCGCGAATCGATGCAGCTCAAGATCGCGGCCAAGGGGTTTTGTCCCCCGGCCGTCGCGTCGATCTGCCGCGCCAAGTCGTGCGACAATCGATTCCCGGTCCGGAACCGCCGGTTTCCTTCCTTCAGGACGTCCAGAACCTGCAAGGGCGTCATCAGATCCTGCAACTCCCGCGTCGAATAATCGGCGAACAGGATCTCATCGGTCAATTTGTATTTGTCGCGAAATCCCCGCAAGCTGACGCTCACTCCGTGTGCGGGGCCGGTCTGTTCCTTGAATTCCCGGATCAGACTGAGTACGTCGGGATCAATATAGTCGGTATGGCTGGCGTCGATCAGTACGTGCATGTCCGGTTTCGCATCGCTCAACAATTTGGCCAGAGCAGCCCGGTTGAGAAAGCTCACCTGATTGGCCAGCTCGATATGCAGAATGTCGCTGTCGAGATGCGTTTCGACGATCCGTCGGATCGGCCGGCGAAGATTGCTGTTGAGAATGAACAAGAGGCTGATCGTCAGCCCGATCAATACACCCAGCAGCAGATCCGTCAGCACGATGGCGACCAGCGTCACGATGAACGGAATGAACTGGTAGCGGCCTTCCGACCACATCTGTTTCAAGAGTTTCGGACTGGCCAGTTTGAACCCGGTGACCAGCAGAATCGCCGCGAGCGAGGCCAACGGAATCTGATTGATATATGTCGGTAAAAATGCTACGGAAATCAACAGCAGCACTCCGTGAAAGATGGCGGAGAGTTTTGTTTTACACCCCGCGTTGACATTCACCGATCCCCGTACGATCACCGACGTGACCGGCAGACCTCCCAGCAGACCGGATGTGATATTGCCGACTCCCTGCGCCCACAGCTCTCGGCTCGGAGGCGAGACTCGCCGTTCGTGATCGAGCTTGTCGACCGCCTGCAGATTGAGCAAAGTTTCCAGCGAAGCAATGATGGCGATCGTCATTCCGCCCGTGTAAACAGCCGGATTCAGCCATTGCGAAAAATCGGGCGTGCGACAAAAACCGATCACATCGCGAAAGTTCTCCGCGACCGGTATTTGAACGAGATGGCTGCTCTCAATCAACCAGGGGCTACCCAGTCGATGGAACAGCACGTTGATTCCCACGCCGAGCAAAACCACCACCAGCGGACCGGGAACGACCGACTTCTTCAGCACTTTCCAATTGTCCCACAACAGCAGGATCGCGATGGAGACCAGCCCGACGACAATCGCTCCCACATGCACCTCTCCCAGAACGACTCTGACAAGTTCGGAGAACGTATTCTCGTTGTCCGGTTGCGAAAACGACATTTCCCCTTCGGGATCGTTATCGTGGCCGAGTACGTGCGGGATTTGCTTCAGAATCAGAATCACTCCGATCGCAGCCAGCAAGCCCTTGATCACGCTCGACGGGAAAAACGCCGAGAGCGAGCCGGCCTGAATCACGCCTAAAATGACCTGGATCACGCCCCCGACAATCACCGCCATTAAAAATGTTTCAAACGACCCCAGACTGACGATTTGTGCTGCGACGATTGTCGTCAATCCCGCAGCCGGACCGCTCACACTCGTATGCGAGCCGCTTAAGATCCCGATCACGATCCCCCCCACGATCCCCGCAACGAGGCCGGAGAAGAGGGGCGCTCCGGAGGCCAGCGCGATTCCCAGACATAAGGGGAGCGCAACAAGTGCGACAACCACTCCCGATTTCAAATCGGAGGGAAGTGTCGAAAGCGAAGTATTCGCGTCTTTGCGGTCGAATTGTTCGGACATGATGATGTTGTCACTTTCGTATGATCAAGCAGTAATCGGGGATGAATCCACTTAGAAAATCAACAGATTCAGGCGGGAGCCGGGACCTTATACTCGGATCATTGTGTTTGCTTTGATCGGAGGTTGAATTCAAAATGAATTGGCAGGAAAATGAGCGAGGAAGCTCTCAACGCGTCGCGCAAACGGGAGCTGACTGAGCCGGGAACACAAGACCTTTCGATGGTTCTCAAAAATCGCACAACGATACGCGTGTTCGATCTGAGCGATTCACAAAAAGATCATCCGAGGCTGCGATCTTCGCGCGGCAGCCAGTGCTCAACGCCGCTCCGGTTTCCTTAACAGGTCAACGGAGCCAACAGGTCATGCTTCAGACGATGACCGACGATCGAAAATTGACGATCGAGGATGAGAGAGTGAATTAAAGAGGAAGCAGAAGAGTTCCAGGCACGAAGAGCGACTTTTTCTCTGTAATCGCGTCTGTGATCGCGAACCCGTTTGTGCTCACAGGTCGCGAGATACGCCACGCAGACTTGGATTTTGCCTCCGCAGACTTCTGACTCCGAACCTGAAACCAGAAATGGAGCGAACATCACGCTCAGAGGCACGAATAACGAAACGAACAACAACGCGATTGCCTCCGCGCTTCGTACGTTCAGACATATCCGTCGATTCGATCCCGCCATCGATATTCACAGACTTTTGGCTGTCATCATTGAATTAAGCTTGGACAGATTATAGCGAAACTGTGGAAACTGACAAGTGACCTTTCGCGAGAGAATCGGCTGAGTAATTCATCTTATTTTGAATTCGGTCTCGTCAGCGATTTCGCCAGCGCCGCGACCGCCCAGCACGCCGCGGGTGTCGAAATGAACTGACTTTTCCCGTGCGGATCTCCGTTGTCGTACCAGGGCTGAACCGGCTTCGACCGCGTCTGAACGAACCACGATCCGTCCTCCTGCTGCGACTTGACCAGAAATTCGACCCCACTCCGGATCATCGGATCCTCTCGCGGAATGCCTCCCGATAATAGAAAATACAGAGTCTGCCCCGTCGCGTAGGCATCGCTCGGCATCTCTTCATCATCGAGCTGGCTCCAACCACCGTCCGAGCGCTGCTTCGATCGAATTTCATTCCCGAGTGCCTCACATTTCTCAGCATTCGCCGACGATTGCCCTTTCGTCCTGCTCAAATGCCAGAACAGAAACGCCCGCTCCTGCTGATCCTGCGGTTGTGCCGAATCGATCCACGTTCTGGCTTTCTGCAATGCCTTGGTTCGTGCTTCGGTTTCGGTCTGCGATTCGAGCAGAGAGATGACGAGCGCCGTCGTCGAAAGTTCGGTCCCTTCGAGCGGCGGGCGGTCCGATTGCGGTTTCCAGTAACCGTCTGCGTGCTGCTTTTTGACGAGATACGCCAGCAAGGACTCCGTCAATTCGGTGTTTCGTGTTTCGGAAATCTCGGCGGACCAGAGGGCATGCGAGACCGTCGCCGAATCGCCTCCGATACGTCCTCCCGACTGGAGAGTTTCTATTCGGTTCTCGAACGCCGTTGCAGTCAGAGTCCACGAATCCTCAAACGGCTTGTCGAAATCTCCTGCGATCCCCGCCTCTCGAACCGATCGGATCGCCAGCATCGGGAGCGTCTGATGGTGGCACGAAAAACATTTCCGATGGCTCGGATAGCGCTCGACCGCCGACAGAATCGGGACCAGTCCCCGTTCGATCGACGAGCGAACTTGAACGTCGATCTCCTGCGGTTCGTCGGCAAGGCCCGCACTCGAACAGCACAGGACTAGACAGCTCAAAAATAATGTGCAGTGCAACATCAGAATTCCTCCACTGAAATCATATTCGGGGAGCCGGGAAGAATTCAATGGATTCCTGAAATCGGCTTTGCGACCAGAAAAACACGCATCTTAACTTCTGAGGAAATAGCACCAATGTCGCTGAACTCGCAAGAGTTCAGATTCTGTGGCGTCGATCCCGCATTCGACTGAATTCTTGCGAGTCCAGCGACACAAGTTCCCTTCCTCCACCCGTTCGAATGCCGAACTAAGGTAACTGAAAAGTGAAAAGTGACTTCAGGAACTTACCGCCTGCTCCTTCGAAACTGAGGTTTTCAGTTCCGATTGATTCGTGTGCAGAAACCACCGATCGAGCAGCATGTGACGTGTGAAGAATCGGTTGCGCAGCAGTCCTCGAGCGACTGCGTTGAGAGCGTTCTGGGGAAACCGATCCAGAATCGAACCGCGACCCGCAATTCCAAACCGTGCCTGGATCGCATCAGCATACGCTTGCAGGTTGGATTGCCGATAATCTCCGTTCGACTTGACGATGGTTTCCGCTGCCAGCAAGCCGGATTCGATGGCCTGCCGGATCCCTTCACCGCTTCTCGGCGAAGCCAGTCCGAGGGCATCACCGATCAAGAGAATTCTGTCGGAAACGATCTGACGAACGGATCGACCGTAGAGCCGATAGGCGTGTCCCTTGAACGGTCCGGGGATCTCGAAGCGGATTCGGCCCGTCTCCCGCAGCCACTCGACAAAGGCTTCCACATGCTGGCGCAGATGCTGCTCCCCTTCGCGGCCCAGTCCGACGTTGAGCCAGTCCCCCTTGCGAAAGCACCAGCCGTAACCCTTCAGATCGCGGCAGAAGTAAAGCTCGGGGATCGTCCGCGAGATTTCGCACCGACTCTGCTGACGGTCGTCCATCAGAAACTCGACTTCCTGCGCCTGAACGACCTCTGCTCGAGTTTCGTTGTCGGGGTTGAGCCGTTTCGCGATGGGGCAGAAGTGTCCCGCGGCCCCCACGATCAGGTTCGTTCGAATCTCCTGATTGACGACCCATCCGTTGGAATCTGCTTCCAGCGAATTCAGTTTCTCACCCAGCCGGAGCGTTGCGCCCGAACGTTTGAGCAGATAATGATCGAACTCGCACCGACGGATGCCGTAACTCACTTCTGCGTCGTAGTTTGTCTCGACCGGCGACTTCCCGCCGATGACTCCCGTACGAAAGCCGGTGATGGGTTGTGCGACGTTCTCACGGCCATACTCGTCAATCGGCAGTTTCAACAATCGTACGATCGGCGGAGTGATCCAGCCTCCGCACGTTTTGTGTCGCGGAAACGTCGCCTTGTCCAGAATGATGACCGACAAACCCTGCTGTCTCAATCGCGCCGCGCAGGTTGCGCCCGCCGGCCCGCCGCCGACAATCAGCGCATCACAACTCGTTTCGCTGGATGAGGTGATCATGGGGTTTCCGCTCAGCGGTGATGACCTGTCAAACTCGCCGATTCAAAGGTGTCGTTCTCCCGCTGATAAAGCGCGGAACGGCTCCAGGGAATTTTGTTATTGTTGCGTTGGGTAAATACGACCTGGAACAACTGCAGAGTTCCTGCCAGAAAAGCAGCGACCGAACCGGCAAGATAGAGCCGCCACGTGCGGACAAACTCTTGATCGTATA
>DATKCB010000343.1:0-7941 GCA_035513495.1 Planctomycetaceae bacterium
CGATCAAAGTCAAACCGCTGATTCACAGTGCGTATTCGCTCGACGAAGCTCCACTGGCCATGCTCAAAGCCGCTTCGCCGGGAGTATTCAAGGTGCTGTTGAAGCCTTGAAATACAGAGTCCGATGAGTCGAGAGCAGCTCGGCTCATATCCTTGCGTGTGCAGCTCAAGCGGTGTTTGTTTCGATTACTCTTCTACCTTTCACTCTTTCAGGCGTCATCGACATCGCCAATCCCGAGGGATTCGAGACGCCGGTACAGTTTGGGACGTGGGATCCCGAGCAGATCGGCGGCTTTCGATTTGACGAAGCCGACCGCTTCGAGCGCAGCAAGAATGTGTTCGCGCTCGACCTGTTCGAGGTGGACTTCCAGGGGAACGAATCCCGCATTCGGAGGCGGTCCTTCCGCTTGAGCAGCGATACCCGTCCGAAATCGAAACGGGAGATCGTCTTCCGTAATGAGCGGACCGCTGCTGACCTGGCGGGATTCCCGGATCACCGTTTGCAACTCCCGCACATTGCCAGGCCAGTGATACTTTTCGAACAGTCGCAGGACCTTCTCATGAAATCCTTCAAACTGCCGTTCTTCGCCCCGGTTCGAGTTCTCCAGAAGATATTGAGCGAGCAATTCGATATCGAGCGGCCGCTTGCGGAGCGGGGGGATTTCGATCGTCAGTTCCGACAGTGCCAGGAGATACTCGGGTAACAGCTCATCGGATTGCTCGATTCGATGGGGGGGAGAAATACTCGCAACGATGATTCGGAAACTGGTCTGGCCGGTTGCCGCCGATCGGCGTTGGTCGAGAAACTCGACCACGGCTTCCTGCAGGTCGCGGGGCAGCGTTTCGGCATCGATCAGCAAGAGTGTTCCAGGATGCAAACTGGTTTCCGGGCCCGGTTCCTCCAGGAACGCCATCAGGCGTTTCCAGGTTGATCTCAAATCAATCGCAGCAGTGTGTTTACAGTCCAGGGGGACAAAGGCACGCGAAGCCGCTTCGTCTGCATAATGAATGATCCGTGCGGCGTGCTCTCGTCCGATTCCCGATTCTCCGGAGATCCAGACTCCCGCGTTCGATGTCTGCGCAAGACGAATCTGTGCGAGCACTCGTTTGGCTTCGGGGCTTCTTCCAAGAAAAGCACTGCTCTGATACGTTTTTCGCATCGACTGCCGCAGCGAGGCCAGTTCGGCGTGCAGCTTTTGAGAGAGCGTCGGGGCAGGCGGCTTGCGAGGCGAATTCAACATCGAGAGGACCACCAGCACACCTTCGACGTGCTGATTTTCATCGACCAACGGGAAGAACTCCTGCACGCACGCGATTTCCCGTCCTTCGCGATGTTTGAGATAGGCCGGAACGGAACATCCTTGACCTTCAAATACAAACGGCGGCGGACACAGCGTCCCCAGAAACTGATCCACTCCACTATCTTCGGAGTGATAGTCGCAGATTTTCCCGAGCACTTCGGCGCTCTCCCAAGCGGTTAGCGCGACGCATCCGTGATTGAAAAAACGAACCCGGCGACGAGCGTCGATAAAATAGATCGGTGTCGTGACGGAGTTCAGCCACCCGTCCAGACTGATTTTGCTCCGCCCTGGTTTGGCCATCGCGCGCTCGCTTTCCGATCCTCATTCCCGATCGATTATCGCTGGACTCGGCCGCTGCCCGATCCGTGCATCAGCGCTTCGATCTCGGACCGCGTGCTGTAGTTGAAATCACCCTTGAGGCTGTGTTTCAGACAGCTCGCTGCCACTGCATATGAAAGCGCCGTTCGAGGAGCAGACAGTTCGGGTGTCAGCAGCGCGAATAATAATCCGCCGGCAAACGAATCGCCCGCTCCCACCCGATCGACGATATTCCTGATCTCGTAGGGAGTATAATTCCCTCGTTCATCCTCGGGAGCAAAGACGACTTCCCCCGATTGTGCTTCGTATAACATCGCCCCCCAGTTGTTGTGACTGGCGGAAATGCTTTCGCGCAACGTAATCGCCACGCGAGACACCTTGGGATAGGCTTCGGCAATTTTTCGGGCAACCTCGATGTATCCCGTGCGGTTCAGTTCTCCCGCTTCCACATCGGTTCCGGCGGTTTCGATTCCCAGACTGAGTTGGGCATCTTCTTCGTTGGCGATCACCAGATCGACGTGCGGAACGATCTGCCGCATGATCCTTTGAGCGAGTTGTTGCGGTTTCGTTCCCGGTTCCCAACGCCAGAGCTTTTTTCGGAAATTGAGGTCGCACGAAACGCGAATTCCGCGCTGCTGAGCTTCCTGGACCGCCTGCACAGTCGCCTCACACGCCCGCGCGCTGATGGCAGGGGTGATGCCCGTCACGTGCAGCCAGTGCGCATCGCGGAAAATGGTGTCCCAATCGTAGCTGTCGAGCGGTGCCCGCGCAATCGAGGATTCGGAACGATCGTAGGTGACGGTCCCTCCGCGCTGATTCGCACCCGTCTCAACAAAGTAGATCCCGAACCGTCCTTCGTTCGAGCGGATCAAGAGATCGCTTTCGACTCCCAGTTTGCGCAGTTCCTGCTCGAGACAGTCGGTCAATTCGTTATCCGGCAAGACAGTAAGAAACGCCGCCCGCTGACCCTGAAGCGCCAGGGAAACGGCGACGTTCAACTCGCCCCCCCCGAAGGTCGATTCCAACCGGCCGGGAATCGCCTGGCGCAATCGTAGAAACTCCTCCGGGCAAAGCCGCAGCATGACTTCACCAAACGTGACAACTCGCATCGAACCCCCTGATTCCGGATGATGGATTTCTGATTCCCGCTGACTCACTCTTCGAATTGTTCGTCGCTCAGAATCTTCAGGTAACTATCGTAGCGTTGCGAAGAGATGAGTTCAGCAATCACGGCTCGTTTGACGCCGCAATCGCTTTCGTGCGTGTGCGTGCAGTCGGGAAATCGGCACAGCGGCACGAACGGCCGGAATTCGAGAAAATGCCCCTCGACTTCTTCTTTCTGGATATCCCACAAGGCCATTTGCCGGATTCCAGGAGTGTCGATCACCCAGCCGTCACAATCGAGCGGATGCATGACGGCGCGGCGGGTCGTATGCGTTCCCTTGCTGCTCCAGGTGCTGACCGCTCCCGTCTCGAGGTCGAGTTCGGGTTGAATCCGGTTGATCAGCGTCGACTTGCCGACTCCGCTCTGTCCCGCCAGAACGGTCTGACGATTGCGAAGCACTCGCTTGAGCAGTTCGACGCCCTGTCCGCGAACCCCGCTGGTGAGAATCGTTTCGACACCAAGTTGCGAGTAGAGTCCCACGACCGGCTGAAGTTCCGAAGGATCGACCAGATCCGACTTGTTAATGCAGATGACCGGGACAACCCCGCCTTGTCCCGCGCTGACGAGAAAGCGATCGATCAGATTCGGCTTGAGCGGAGGATCGGCGGCGGAAACCACGATCAACACCTGATCGACATTGACCACGATCAGGTGCTCGCGACCTCCGCTCTCGCGGGACAAGATTCCGTGGCGCGGTTCGACGCGTTCGACGACTCCCTGCAGATCGTTGATCACCCGAATCAGGACGCGGTCTCCGGTGACGACCGCATTTCGATTCTCGCGCGAGATCGTTCGCACGACACGGCGGACCGTGCATTCGAAGTTTCGTCCGTCGTCGGTTCGCGCCAGGCAGTTCAGCCCCGCTGTGGTCAGGATTCTCGCGGGGACGCACGCCAAATCGTCGATCGCCCGGACGAGCCCGTCGTCTCCCTCGCCTTCGACGCTTTTGATCGTACGATATCGGGAAAGATCTCCCTTGCCGGAGAGTCGTTCGCTTGTCGAGAGGTCGTCGATCTGCTCTCGATTGAGATCTTCCTCCGTGAGTTTATTCTGCCTCGCCCGCGACTCCCGGTTCTTGCGAAATTCGACTCGGACCTTTTGGGATCGTTGCTTCTTTTTTTTGCTGGCCACAAGATTATCGCTCGGGGAATCGACCGGAATCAATCGTCATCGGTCGAGGGGATTTCGGACAGCCATTGGATCACCTGATCGTCGTCGTTTTCGATCTTCAGCGGAGGCTTGGCCACCGGTTTCTTCGCATTGGACTCTACCGGTCGTCCGTTTTCATCGCGGCGCCTGCTGACCAGCCCTGCTTTTTCCATCAGGCTCATCGACATGATGTCCTCTTCGACTTCCGGCGGAGGCCCCTCGCCCTGAGGAACGTACTTGACCAGGAATTCGGTGCGGGCGATGGTCAAAATGTCTCCCGGCATCAGATATCGCTTGTGACATCGGATGTCGTTCACCTTGATTCCGTTACGGCTGTTCATATCTTCCGCCAGCAGGTAGCCGTTCACAAGTGAGAGGCGACAGTGTTGAGAAGAGACGTTGGACTCTTCCAGCATGATGTCGCATTTGCTGCGACGGCGTCCGATGATCAGTTCCGGCTTGAGCAGCGGAATCGGGTCACCACCGCCGATGGGATCGAGTTCACCAAACATATTGTGCGAAAACACCAGAGAAATGAAACCGGGATATGACAAGCCCCTCTTATCAATTTACGGCTTGATCCGGCGATCGTCAAATGCGAAACATCAATCCCAACGAGAAATTTCCGAATGGCCTCCACTCGGGAGTGCCTCACCCCTATAAGGGGACTGGCTCCGAGCAGGAAGCGATCATCCTCATAGAATTCGCGTGGTCGCGAGGTGCCTGTCCCGTTTTTCAACACGCTGTTAGCGCCTGTGCAGAGACGCGAGATTGCCTGCCCTCAATCGGTTTTTCGCAGACGATCGAGATTCATCTGATGAGCTTTGTGGAACCGCTCAAACAGCTTGTAGAGCGTTGGTGACAGGTGGACGAGATCGTTCCCGAATCGAGTCGACACTCTGACTTCGATGTTGGAACTTGACAGGATTCTTTTCAGAATCCGGCACATGAGTTCCGAGGCAACGATCATGTCACCTTTGAGATTCGGATCGAGTTTCGCTTGCACATTTTGTCTGATGAAAGCTTTCCAGGCTTCCTCACCCAAGGCCCGGGCAGACTCGTTATCGTGCGGTACGCCACTCATCTGATCCCACTCTTAATTCTGAGGGACTTCCGGGCGGAAGATAATCCTAAAAATCGCGATTCTTGGAGAGGGTCGTAGAAGATGCCGAATGGAGACAGTTGGTGTCGCCGAACGGATCGAGGACGAATTCTGATGAGTCTTCACCTGTCAGACCGATCGAGCTGTCCGATCCGGAGGCGTTCTCCGAGGCCGGGGAGTTCGCAGGCTCTTTGATCATGGATTTCAAAAAAACAACCTGTTGCAAGATCGCGAAAAGCTCTCCTTTTTTCAGGTTGATTTCCGACATGGTCCGATCCTATTGTCAAACGCATAAAAGAAGTCTGTCTCTACGCTACCACGTACCCGAACTTGAGTCTACGAATTAATTGCGTAATACGAAAATTCCTGCTCAAGCAGTCTGGGGGAGCCGTCACGAGGACCCAGCTTATCGGGAGAAGTTATGGAGCCAGCAAAGATTCCCTTCTCAGCGGCGAAACTTTCCCCGAGAGTTTGTCTGTCGCATCGGCCCAGAAACGGCTGAACGGCATCCCTACGATGACGATCGAAAGATACAGCCCCGCGTCGCGACTGATTGAGCGTGCGAGGCGCAATTCAGCACAAAAACGCTGCAAGATCAATTCGCAGAGCTTGGGAGCACCCTGTGTTTCCAGACGGACTCTGAACAATTCGAGAGTGTTTTCGATTTGCGACTGGGTGATGTTTTTCAACAAATTTCGCAGGTTCATCGGTGTCTGATCGTGGTTCTTCAACTCCAGACAGAGAACGCCAAAGAGCCGGCGGCTATGGTCGCAGAGCATCCGACGATCCTCTTCAGAAAGACATGAATCCGCAGAGGAAGCGTAACCCTCCGAAGACATCAGGTGATTTTCCATCACAAGTTTGGCACAAGCCAGATCGAGGAAGATTCCTCCGGAACGAAACACATCCGCAACATCGACGTTGCAGATTTCCGAGATCTGGTCCGCGAAATCCTCTTGAAGTGCAGGATCGCAGAGATAATCCATGATTCGATCGACAAAATCGCTGATCAACGCATCTTCGGTGGATAAGTCTAGCATCACAGTTCCTTTAAGGGGGAAACCCCGAGTTAGTCGATCATCAGAAAGGAAGTCGGTAAATAACCGACCGGATTGTCAGTGGCCAGATCGTTTTATTAATGAAGAATTTACGGTTTCAAACACACAAGACTCAAACTCTGCAGCAACGCAATAAATCATTTTTGCAAAATGGGAAGGATGGTCAAAATAGGGGTTATTCCTATGCTGCTGCACAAATCAGTTGTTACATCTTAAGGGATTTCCCGGTGATGTTTACAGAAAAATACCATAATATTTTAAAAAAACGCAAATTTTTGTCCGGATTCGGTCTATTTTCTCAGAATAAACTGTCTTTTTCATTTTGAACCTGAAAAACAGGCACCTATTGATCGTTCTCAGCAAAGCGTTCCGTCATCAAGATTTCGATCGCTCGGCTCCTTAATCTTCTGGTGAAAACACCCGGGAATCGCTGGCGAATCTTGTGACCGCGATATTTCCCACCCTCTCATACAGGATTTTCTTCGATTTTTTCCAGCTCGAGAAACCTGATCTCGTCCCCGATCCGGATGGTACCCGCCTTCGTGACAATTGACGTAATTCCACCATGACCTCGCATGGCGCTGTATCCTCCTGGTCCAAGATTTTGCTCCATCAGCGAACAGGGGGCACAAGGGCCGGTTCCCTGCAAGATCACGTCCCCGATCTGAAATCGAGCCGTTTTGAACGAAAGCAGATTCACGCCTGAAACCACGATGTTTCTTCGGAGTAGAGATGGATCGACCGTATCTTTTCCCATCAATTGACCAACGACGGGAAGATGTTCAGCTTGGATCAGTGTGACCTGCCGCTTCGAAGAACCGTTCGCGGCGTGATGATCGCCGGATAATCCCGAGCCGAGTTCGGCTTCGGCTTCCTTCAGGGGAACGATGCGCGCGCGACGGGCCGGAGAGACACCGATCCACTCCACTCGGCCAACCTGAGGGACGATGTCCAGCAGTTCTTTCAATGCTGAGATTGCAGACATCTTAAATCACACACTACTTACTCTGGTTCTGGTGTCCGATCCAGGGGATCGCATGTCCAAGCATCTGAAGTGTTTCCGACTGATGTCAACGCTCATTTTTTGTTCGGAGTCATTGACTGCCAACGATCGAACTACGATTCCTGGAGCTGGGAGCGGCAGATCGCAAAGCGGGATTCTCAGAAATTCTCGAGCAGAGTCTTTCTGCCGAGTCGGTTGATCGTCCCGAATCGGAAGGCGGAGAGAACCGTTCCCGGCGCAATTCGATTGCGCCATTACACTGGAAGGTTGCACCGAAAACAAAAAGAAGAAGAGAATCGCGAATGAAATAACAACGCGAACCAGCATCAAACTTGCCTCCTGATCGTATGGATTCCAATCCAACTCCTGAAATCGCTCCGTCACCACGTCCGTCTCTATAGTTACTCTGGGGTCTATTTGGACACATTGCAAGAAAAAAATGGGTGTCCAAATGCACAAAATCGAGATGAAATCGCGACAGTTGTTATCAATTTGATAACAGATCAGACGATGAGCACTGCACCCAAAAAGCCACAACCTCTTAATTAGCAACGATTTGCCGATTTTTCCGATTGTTCGGCATCGATTATGCGGTCTTAATCCCTGTCAAGTTTACGATTCGATCCTTCAAAATAGGGAGATTCAAAATGACTTCGAAACGAATGCTTTTGACTGTGGCGATGGTTGCCGGTTTTGCTCTGATCGCGGGAAACGCTTCCACGGCGGAAGCTGGGCGGCGCGGCGGCTATCACCGCGGATACGGTCATCAGGGACATTATGGAAATCACGGCCAGTGGGGAAACTGGGGCGGCCGTGGGGGTCACTACGACTGGCATGACACCAGTC
>DATKCB010000344.1:0-4354 GCA_035513495.1 Planctomycetaceae bacterium
TTTATGACCGTTTTCCCCGGGTTTCGCTGAACTTGACAAGTTGACAACTTGACAACTTCAAAATTGGTCAACTTCGCGAAGTGGTGAAACAAAAACGGCCCTGTTCTTTGAAAATCTGTCATCAATTTGACAACACCCTCCCCGACGCAGGAGCGAGGAGGTTTGTCACGATCGCGCAACATTTCGTAACCGGACCGCACGAAAAGCCGGAAATTTTCCAAGAAACTTGCCAGCCGGAGGACACAGACTAACTGGTGAAATTCTGGACCGGGAGGATGGCGAGTCGTTGCCGGATCACCTGCGGGATCTGCTCCGCGAACTTTACCGATGGTGTCAAGATGTCGAGTCAAAATGGTCTGATTGCACTAGTTGCGGTTTGGATGCTTTGATACACTTGCCGCCGAATTCCCGGCTCCGATGAGGATCCGGGGATTGTCGGTCGTTTTTACCCAGGATGGGCATCGTCGCCAAAGGAATTGGCTGGATGTATAAACTGATTCTCACGTTTCGTTATCTCCGCACCCGATTCATCGCACTCGCGAGCATCATCAGCGTGATGCTCGGAGTCGCCACCATGATCGTCGTCAACTCGGTGATGTCCGGGTTCGGCGAGGAAATGCGCGACCGGCTGAAGGGAATTCTCTCCGATGTGGTTGTTACGACCACCAGCATGAACGGCGTCCCGGATGCTCAGCACTACATGAACATGATCGAGCAGATCGGTGGCGAGAACATCGTGGGCATCACCACGTCCGTCGAAGTCTACGGAATGATGACCTTCCAATACCGGGGAGAACCTTGGACTCGACCGGTCACGCTGGTAGGGATCGAACCGCGCGGGAAAGCGTCCGTCAGCCCGCTTCCCGAGTATCTGCTCAGTTTCCAGGAAGGTCGCCGCAATAAAGCGAATTTCGACGCCTGGGCCGCAAATCCGTGGGAATTGACCGACGAGGAGATGAAATACCGCGAGTTGCTGTACGCCGATGCCGCCTGGAGCGACGCCGAGCACTGGCCTGACGAACTCGGCGAAGAGCCGACTCTCGATCCCGTCGAAGGTCCGGAATTTTCAGAAGTTCCCCTCAGTACCGAGCCTCCACCGTTTGAAGCAGGCTCCGCGGATACGTCACCTGCTCCCTCCAAAGGGCTTGAGGATCCGTTCGCTCAACTGGCCTCTTCGTCACCGAGACAGGAAGCGTCGAGTGCTCCGCTGGTCGGGCGAGCCTATATCGGACTCGGCTTGATCAGCTATCAACAAACGGATCCCAGGACGGGCAAGACCGAGACCGTAATGATGCTGCGTCCGGGCGACGACGTGCGGTTGAGTACCGTCGGGACGAGTCTGCCCCCGTCGCCAGTCCCACTGGAAGTCACGGTCACGGACGTTCTGAAAACCGGTATGAGCGAGTACGATTCGAACCTGGTTTTCTGCAACCTCGATTACCTGCAAAAGGTCCGGGGCATGATTCACCCGGATCCTCAGACGGGTGAGATTCAACTGGACGCACCACCCCACCGCAAAGATTTCACGACGATTCAAATCAAACTCAAGGACTACTCAAAAGCACCGCAATTTGTCGCCGAGCTGAAATCGGCGTTTCCTCCCGGACTGTTTGTGATTCAGACATGGGAAGACAAGCAGGGGCCGTTGCTCGCAGCGGTCGAGATGGAGTCGGCGATTCTGAATGTGCTGTTGTTCTTGATTATCGGCGTGGCCGGTTTCGGAATTCTGGCGATCTTTTTCATGATCGTCGTCGAGAAGACCCGCGATATCGGAATCATGAAAGCCCTCGGAGCCAGTGCAGGGGGGATCATGAGCATTTTCCTCTCGTACGGACTCGCGCTGGGGATCGTCGGAAGTGGCGTCGGTGTGATGCTGGGTCTGCTCTTTGTGCGCTACATCAACGAAATCGAATCGGTTCTGTCGAAGCTGACGGGGCGGCCCGTGTTTGACGAACAGATTTATTATTTCAGCGAAATCCCGACGATGGTCAGTCCGTGGATGGTGTTCTGGGTGGCGTTCGGAGCGATCGCAATTGCGGTGCTCGCGAGCATCCTCCCTGCGCGCCGCGCCGCGCAACTGCACCCCGTGGAATCCTTGAGATATGAGTAAGTTACCCGATCGACCGAGGGTCGGATTTTGTGCTGTTCAAAGTCCGATTATTTTCGCATAGTGCCGTAAAAAGCGAACGTATTCATGTTAGAGACGATACCGATGCCGACTCCGCAAATCTCTGCCGTGGCGATCGAGAAGTCCTATCGCAAGGGCGATCTCAAGGTTCCTGTTCTGAATGGTGTGAACGCCTCCGCGAAACGGGGGGAGTTCCTGTCGATCATCGGACAATCGGGTTCGGGGAAGAGTACGCTGCTGCATCTGATGGGCCTGCTCGACGCTCCCGACGTGGGTGAAATCCAACTCAACGGAAAGCGGGTCGACGATCTGCCGCAGAAGACCCGCGACGAGCTGCGCAACCGGGTGTTCGGATTCATCTTCCAGTTCTATCACCTGTTGCCGGAACTGACGCTGCTCGAAAACGTCCTCTCGCCCCTGATGATTCGGCACACCGCCTGGACCTACTGGTCCCGTCGCAAGCAGTATCAGGAGCTGGCGCTCGACATGATCAACAAGGTCGGTCTGGGGCACCGCACCAAGCACAAACCCTCCGAGCTTTCAGGGGGCGAAATGCAGCGAGCCGCGATCGCGCGGGCGCTCGTAGCACAACCGGAAATCCTGCTTGCCGACGAGCCGACGGGCAACCTCGACAGCAAGACCGGCGGTGAGATTATGGACCTTCTGCTCCGCTTGAATGACGAACAGCAACTGACTATTATCATGGTCACGCACGACGAGAGCGTGGCCGCGCTGGGGCATCGTACTTTGCGACTCGACGAAGGCCGGGTCGTTCTGGTTGCCGATGCTGCGTGAGAGTGGCCGAAAACCGCCTCGCGAACCGGTTGTTTTCTTCGTGTGTCCCATCTCGAACCTCCTGAACAGAAGCGTTTTTTCAGCTTCTGTTTTTTATGTATCGAGAGCGCGTTTCACGAGTCTCAAATCCATTGCGTACCGCTTGCGTGAAAGAACGCTATGCCCCTTCTGGTATCACTGAACGGCCAACTCGTCCCGCAGGAACAAGCCAGGATCAGCGTCTGGGATCACGGTCTTTTGTACGGTGACGGAGTCTTCGAGGGGATCCGTGTCTATTTCGGAAAGGTGTTTCTGCTCAAGGAACACATCGAGCGGCTCTACGAAAGCGCCCGCTCGATTCGACTGGAAATCCCGATCACAATCGAACAGATGATTTCCACCGTCGAGGAGACCGTCGCCGCGAACAAACTCGACAGCGGTTACGTTCGGTTGGTCGTCACGCGAGGAGCGGGAGCGCTCGGACTGGACATCCGCAAGACGAGCAATCCTCAGGTGATCGTGATCGCAGACACGATCACGCTTTACCCGCAAGAGATCTACGACAACGGACTCCGGCTCATCACGGCCAGCACGATTCGAAACCACCCGGCCGCGCTCAGTCCGCGCGTTAAATCGCTCAACTACCTCAACAACATCATGGCCAAAGTGGAAGGGACCGACGCCGGGACCGTCGAAGCCCTGATGCTCAATCACAAGGGAGAAGTCGCCGAATGCACCGGCGATAATATTTTCATCGTCAAAGACGAAGTCCTGCTCACTCCACCGAAGGACGCGGGAATTCTGGAAGGCATCACGCGTAACGCGGTCATGCGACTCGCTTCGGAAGCCGGGATCGATGTTCGCGAAGTCGCGATGACAAAACACGACATCTTCGTGGCGGATGAATGTTTTCTGACCGGAACCGCGGCCGAGGTGATCGCCGTCGTGAGCCTCGACGGACGGACGATCGGTTCGGGTAAACCGGGACCGACGACACAGAAGTTGCTGGACCTGTTCCGCGATCTGACCAGACGCGGGGGATTCGAAGCGTAACAGACGCGGGTTCACCCGTTGATTTGCGGTCGCTTGGGCGTTAGCCTGTCGTCAGGAATCCGATATCTCCCGACGCGTGGAACAACCATGAGTGACGATCAGCAGAAAATCGAACAGCAGCGGCAAATGATCCTCGACGCCAAGGCCAAAGGCACGGGATCGAAAATTCTGACGTACACGAAACTCTCCGGCCCCGGCTGGCTGCAAAGCGCGATCACGCTCGGCGGCGGTTCTCTGTCGGGGAGCCTGTATCTGGGAATTCTCGCGGGATTCTCGCTGATGTGGCTGCAGCCGCTGGCGATGATCCTCGGCGTGATCATGCTGAGCGCGATCGGATATGTGGCGCTTTCGACCAAGGAACCGCCGTTTCTCGCCGTCAGGCGACATATTAATCCGGTC
>DATKCB010000345.1:0-2250 GCA_035513495.1 Planctomycetaceae bacterium
GGTCAGTGTGCCGCGGATTTCCTCGGGCGCATCGGGCTTGGGGTCGAACGAATCGAGATGCGGAACGCCTCCTCCCATCCAGAGATAGATCACCGAATCGGCTTGTCCCGAGCGGATCGCGGCGGCCGCCACGGCGGGCGAAAGTTCGGGGAGCAATTGGCCCGAAATCGAGAGCGCTCCGATTTTCAAGGCATCGCGGCGGGAAAAGGCCGAAGGTCCGTTCATGTTTGTCCTCGTTCAACCGTAAGACAGGCGCAGCCCATATCATACAATGCCGATGCGACCGATTGCCACTCTACTTCCGCTCGAACGAAGCCTTGCGACTATTCTTTGTCCTTCATCTCTCCGAGCGCTTTGGCGATCCAGCGTTCGGGTTCTTCCGTGAAGGCGGCAGAGCATCCGCTGCAGCAGACGTAATACATTTTACCTTTGTAACTCACCGTCGCGGTCCCCAATCCTCCCGACACGATACACGTCTTTTCGCCGTAGTCGGAATCGCTCAGCGCGAACGATGTTCCGTGACGCTGCGCGGCGACCGTATCGAATCGCTGGAACGACGCTGTTCCGCGCTTCTTGGACATTTCCATCAGATAGCGGTTGTTGTCGCGCTGACTGAACACGATCTGCCATTCGTCATCGGTTTGTGCAGATCCCGACTGTGTGAATTGCAATTCGTAGGTGCGTTGCAGTTTGTCGTTGTCCCCCGGAACATCCTTGACCTCTTCGATGAACTCTCCCTCGAAGGCGCGCGTTCCGTAATCGGCGTGCTTCGAGGTGAGCACATACTTGCCGGTGTTGGAGTCGAACGTCATGCGGAGCTGCTCGAAATACGGGCTGCTCTTGGACTTCATCACGAGCGCCGGCTGATTTCGATCGGTCAGAAAATCCCAGACCCACTCGGGTTCGTCCACGGCGGCGAAGCCTCCGAACGTGCGCCGGGTTTTGCCTTCCCACTGTCCCATCAGAATCTGCAACGGTTTCAGCGCTTCGAAGGTCGAACTGACCGACGCACCCGAACCGGTCCGGGACGAAGCGGCTTGTTCCGATCCGGTTGCACCGTTCGCAGAACCTGATCCCAAAGAAACAGGCCCGCGCCGAGTCCGCCTGGACTCAACCTCGCCGGGTGCAGGCTCTCCCTGTTCGGGGACAGAACCGGCAGCGCTCACCGGTGCGGAGGAACTGGTTTCAGTCGTCGTCGCGGGCGAAGAGTCGGTGCCTCCGCAACCGAGCACCAGAACTGCCAGAATCGATATCGAACCGAACCGTATCATGCGATCGCTCCCCATTCTGCCGGAACCACAACCCTGCTCCGCACGGGGAGTCGTCGGATCGCGTCAGAACTCTCGTCAGAGAAAAAAACTGCCGTACTTACTCACCCGCTCGAATCGAGAAATCCCACTCGAAAAACGGCGTTTGAAGTATAACACGCCGGAGAAACCCGGTTGAGAGGAGTTTATTAGAGGGAAAATGCCGTTCGCGGCGTCCTCACTGTCCGTCCCGCCCGCCGAACGGATGACGAATTACTGACTTCTCCAGAACGAGGGGACGAACAGGACCAGTACCGCAAACAGTTCGAGGCGCCCCAGCAGCATCAACAGCGAGAGCAAGAGTTTTCCCGGTGACGAGAACTCCGTGTAATTGCTGTGCGGACCGACGACGCCCAAACCGGGACCGATGTTGTTCAGTGTGGCGGCCACGGCGCTCGCGCAGTCGATCAGTTTTTCACCCGGAGCATCGACCCACTGCGTATTGAGTTCGATCGCGGTCAGGCCGATCGAGGAGAGCACGCCGATCACGAGAATCAGGCTGAAGTAAACGGTCACTTCGTGCCGCAGTGAATGATCGACGTTCGTGTTGGCGATCCGCAGCGGACGAATCACGTTCGGTCGGAAGGCATGCTCGATTTCGAGGTGCAGAACTTTGACGAACAGAATCATGCGGATCACCTTCAAGCCCCCCGCCGTCGAACCGGCCGACCCTCCCACGAACATCAGTAGAAACAACATCCCTTTCGAGAATTCGCTCCAGTCGGTGTAATCTTCGGTTCCGAAACCGGTCGTCGTCATGATCGCGACGACGTTGAACGCCGCGTGCCGAAAGCAGGCCAGTCCCCCTTCGTAAAGCTGATTCATCCACAAGCTCCCCGTCAGCAATAAGGTCGCGACGAGCAGGATCAGCAGATAGATGCGAAACTCGGGATCGTATCGAAACGGGCGAAGCGTCGGACGGAAGTGACGCGCTTTCTTGTCG
>DATKCB010000346.1:0-2961 GCA_035513495.1 Planctomycetaceae bacterium
TCGATGCGAGCAAACTTGTAGTCCGCTTCCGCCCGTCGAATTTCGAACGGAAGGTTTGTCAGCAACGTCTCCATTTTCGCCAGCATCGCTTCCGCCTCGCGGAGGGGGGCTTCCAGATGCACCGGTTGTTCGAATCGGGTCTTGGCAGCGGCGAGTGCGGCTTCTGATTGCTGGAGTTCGGCAGTCTTCAGTTTCACGTCCGCCTGCGCTCGTTCGAACGCGAGCTGCGCATCGTCTTTGATCAGCTCGGCGATCGGCTCTCCCGCCTCCACAGGTTGATCTTCCACGACCAGCAGTTTCTCGACAACCCCTGGCGCGAGCGCTGCGACGCGAATCGCCGTCGGACGCGGTTCGACCCAGCCGGCTGTTTTGAATAACGTCTCCCCCGCTTCGACAGTTTTCGTCGCATGAATCGGAACGACAGTGACGTCAACGGGAGGAAACACCAGATCGAAACCGGCCCAGCCGGCCAGCGCGAGAAGTCCGCCGACGATCGCGAGCGGCAAAACGTACCGCGACAACCACCGTCGGCGTTCTGTCGCCTCGGTCGGCAGATCGTACGTGCGCTCGATCGCCAGTTGAGAAAGATCGACCTGTCTGGACATCATTGCCTCCCGGTTATGGCTTCACGTACAGGCTCGTGGCCAGCACCGTCAGATTGCCCTCCTCACGTTGAGCCTTACCTTTCACGACGACGGTTTGCAGTTCCTTCAGTTTCAGCCACTGTTTCGCGTTTTCGGCGATCAGGTTGCCGTCGGCGTCGACGAACTTGACCAAAGCTTGCGCTCCGGGGAGATTGGAGGTTTCGCAGCAGTAGTCCCAGGGAGTTTCGCAGTTGTCGCCTGGTATGTCGCTGCACGCCTTGAGCGACTGATCGACGATCGTGAACGCGGCCCGTCCCTCGGCGAACGGTTTCCGGCTTCCTCCGATTCGGCCGACGATCACCACTTCGTCCTGGTCTTTCGAGGTTTCGCGAACTTCGATGACGGTCTTCGCACCGGCAGGTTCTTCGGACAGCAGTACGCCGTCGGTACTCCGCTCGGGCTGAGATATTGCACCGGTCTGTGATTCATCCTGTCGAGTGCATCCGAGCATCATAATTCCACCAAGCATCAAGAATCCAAACGATTTCATGGGTCTTCCTTTCAAAAAAGTTTTCAAACAGTTCGTAATCCGTCGACGATCGACATCCGCAAGGCCCGTACGGCCGGTGGAATCGCTCCCAGAAATCCGAGCGACAATCCCACTCCCGCGCCGATCAGCACAGTCACCCCGTCGACATTGAGCGAAAACGCTCCCATCGTGAATTTGACGCTCGCGTCGTTGAGCGTCAGAAAAGCGAGTCCCGTCGCCGCCAGCGCCGCCGCGGCCGAGAGCAACATCCCTTCCTGCACGAGACTCAGCAGAATTGCCCGCCGCGTAAATCCGAGCGTCTGCAACATCGCAAACTCCGAGATCCGCCCGACAACCGCTCCGTACATCGTGTTGAGTCCCGCGAACGCACCCGCCCCCGAAACCAGGCAAACCACCAGCCACGCCAGCCACCGGATCGGCGCGTAATCTTTCTGGAGCGTCGCGTAATAATCCGGCTCGGGGATCGATTGCAATTCGAGATCGAGCCGTTCCTTGCAGAATAGATCGAGGTCCTCATAACCGGTCTCGGAAGCAAACGTCATCGCGACGATGCTCAAATCCTGCCGCTTCATCGCCTGCTGCAGTTCGTCCAGCCGGCACCAGATTTCCGACTCAAATGCTCCGTCACCGGCGGAAAATATCCCGCTGACAATCCACGTCCGGTCTTCGAAACCGATCGTGTCGCCCGGTTGGAGTGGATGCTGATCGAGTCCGAGTTTCGTACTCGCCATCCGCCCGATGGCGACTTCACCGACCTTGGGCCAGGTGCCGGATTCGAGTTCGACTTTGCGGCGTACGAGCACGACCTGATCGGACTCGACGCCCCGTACGAGGCCGAACCCCGGTTCATCCAGACCGTCCGCTTCGATTAATGTGCCGAGATACAACTCGGGAGAGATGTAGGTCTTGCCGTAGCGCGTCTGCAGGCCGGGCACGCTCGACGCGACCAGTTCGGTCGTGCGCATCGGGATCGATGAATATTCGAGGTTCTCACCCATCCCCAGCGAGAACACGAGCGCAACTTGCGGATCGCCGCTGACTTCGAGCGTCCGTTCGAGACCACGAATGAATCCCACGACCACAAATACGAGATACACCACGACCGTCAATCCCGCGAACGTCAAAGCGGTTCGCAAAGACCGTCGAAACAGATTTCGGATTCCATACTCCCAGGGGAGCAGACGGACACGAAACACAGCACACCTCAAGCGCGACAAACGGACGGAGAGAGTCGGGAACGAGACTCATCAATCAAGCAAATCGCTGCGGCTTAGCACGTCAGCGAACAGATCCACAGGCGCATGGAGCGACCGTCGCAGATCGAAGGAGGTGGAGACTCCCACGCAAAATGAAGCGAAGACGCGTCTGTCAGAGTGATCTCAGACGGAAGCCCAGCAGTGTCCAGCAGAGGTGAAAGCGACCAGAGTTCCGCTTCGAGCGATTGCTGCTCGACCGTTTGTACGGTGTAAGCCTGACTGCAGAAACACTGACAGACTTGATCTTCCGGACGCGGAACTCCCGGGCATCTATCAGAATTCCGATCCGCACAGTGCGAGCAGCACGATTTCTGATGATCGCCTGAGGGATCCGCACCGTTCCCGAATGCCGCCAGCGGACACGTCAGCGGACAGAGCAGGATCTGACAGATCAAAAGAATGTGAAAACAACGAATCATCGGTTTTCTCACAACGCGATCAATTCATCCTATGCGATGAATCAGGAGGGGGCAACGTCACTTTGCAGGAATCCTCTTGATCCTCGCCTCTCACCCATTGAGAATCAGAGAATCTTCCCTCCTGACCAAGAGCGCAAAATTAAGAGTCTTCC
>DATKCB010000347.1:0-3495 GCA_035513495.1 Planctomycetaceae bacterium
ACGTCACTTGGCTGAACTGTTACAAAAATAAAAAAAACAAAATCCAAAATTCTCGCGGCCTCGCCGCGCAACACCGGAATGTGAAACAAGCAGAAATCCGAAATATTTCCCGATCTACTTTATTTTCGTCCAAAACTCCCGGGTTTCGTCCAAAGATCCCAAAGATGCAAAGATGAGATCTTCCACATTCCTCACCTTTGATGAAACCCGGGGAATTTTGATCACGACCAGACGGAGATGTGAAACAAGCGACTCGATGCTCGGCGCGTCGAAATCCGGCTCCAGCACAACCCGGAATGCAAGTGCCATTGGCTCGGCGGCGGGGTGCTCGGGTTCCGTCATCGGCGATTTCCCCAAATCGGACAAATTACTTCGAGATTCGCTTCCCGTTTGAGTAAATTGAATCACAATCATTCTTCGCAAAGGAAGAATTCGCGATGGAAGGAGTCATGCTGTTGATGCGACCGTTCGTCCCGCTGGCCCTGCTGTTCATTCTCGCGTGCGGACTTGTTCGATATCCCCCGCGACACCGTTCGAACGGGCTCCGATTTTGCCTCACGAACAAACTGCGGAGGCCAAACTTGCCCGTCAGCGGTTGCACGAGGTTCTGAGCAGGATGCCGATCGGCGGAGAGTGAGTCAGCGTAAACTGAATTGGAGAAAAGACTTTCGGAACAAAAATTACGATTGGAAAGCCCGTTTTGTGAGCTATAGTAGAGGTATTCGATTTCGGGCGGGCCGCCAGTTTTCGCACTAAGACCTAGTGCAATTTGATGTTAAGACGTTACGATAGTAGCCGGAAACGTCGCGTCTTGAACGAAGGTGATTCATGGAAAAGTCCCGCGCAAAAACAATTCAGATCTTTCTGCCGACCGGTGAACCTCGCGGAATCCGCATGGCGGAATTGACCACTCGGATCGTTCAAGCCTATTTGATTCCCCGCAACGAACTTCACGAGGCGAAGCGCCAACCGGAACTGGACCAGATGGCGGTCTATTTTCTGTTCGGAGAATCGGAACAGGAAGGCAAGCCGATGGTTCACATCGGGAAAACCGAGGATCTCAAAGAGCGGCTCGATTTTCACGACAAGACCAAGTCGTTCTGGAGAACGGCCGTGCTGGGGATCTCGAAAACGCAAAGTTTCACTCAGGCACACATCCGGTATCTCGAATGGTACTGCGTTCAAAAGGCCCGGGAAGCGGGACGCTACCGGCTGCAGAGCGAGAGCAATCCCGGCAAACCGTTCGTGACCGATGCCATGGAGGCGGATATTCTGGATTCGTTCGAGACGTTGAAAACCCTGGTCGCCACGCTCGGCTATCCGGTCTTTGAACCCTTGATCCCCGAAGCGACCGAGAAAACGTTTTCGCTGAGCGGAAAAAACGCAGACGCGGTGGGTGAGCTCGTGGAAGACGGGTTCGTGGTGCTCCAGGGATCGCGTGCGACCAAAGAGGTCGATTCGTCCGTCAAAGATTCCGTATCCGCTCTGAGGGAGAAACTGTTAGGCAGTTCGATCCTTGTCGAGGAGGGGAATCAGCTCCGCTTTACTCAGGATTATCTGTTTCAATCACCCAGCGGTGCGGCTGCCTTCGTGCTCGGACGTCCCGCCGACGGATGGCTCGAATGGAAGAACAAGGAGGGCGTCAATCTGAGAGACATCCGTGACGAACAGAACGTCCTGTTCGACGAGCCCGATGTCGCGCCCGTGATCGGTGAAGAGTTTCGCAGCTTCATCAGCAAAATCATCCGGCGGCAGGAAGCGGCGACGATGTCTGTCAACGGTCACTGAAGCGCAGGCTATCCCGCGAACGTCAGCCGTCTGCAGGATAGCCTTCAGCGGTCCAGCCCCGAGCGAGATTGTAAGCCCGGATCAGAGTCTGCAGATGTTGCTTCGTCAAAGCCGCCGACTCACCCGACGAATTCGTGAGCGCAGTCGTGAGGAATCGTTCCGGCAGCGTGTCTTCGGAAGGAGTCCAGCCTTGCGAAATGTTGTAGCGTTTTTTGGCTGAGACAATCCGAGCGGATGCTTGTTCCAGCGATTCGGCGGTCTGTGTTCCCCCGGTGACGAGTCTGAGCATTTCCGCCATTGCATCAAACTTGTCCTCAAACACTCCCCGCAAGAATTTGCACAGAATCAACGAGTCCATCGCAGCCGCTTCGTTCTCGGTGCGGACGGCATGGAACACATCGTCCGGGTTGACATTCAACCGATCGACCTCTTCCGAGAAATCAGCCTGATACGCTCCCGATCGGTTGTGGTCGGCTCCGCGAGTTCCCACGGCGAACCCGAGCGCCATCGACTGGAGCGCCCGCGGTTCGTATCCGGGGATCTCGAGTCCTTTCACCTGCGGAGCGAACGCGAGGCTGTCGTGTCCGATCCGCTCGGCGACGATCCGGGAGCCTTCGGCCAGCAGGTCTCCTTCATCGATGCGATGCGCGATTTTGTGCAGAGCGGCGAGGAGGGTGTCCCCTCGACCGAATCGATACTCGGGAAGATTCACGAAACCTTTCTCGGCGCATTCCATCACGAACGCGATCGTTCCGCCCGCCGAAATCGTATCGAGTCCGAGTTCATCGCACGTCTGCGACGCTTGCAGAACGACGTCGGGATCGCCGATTCCGCACAGCGGACCCAACGCGAACAGATTCTCGTATTCCAGCCGGACCGGCTTTTCGGCAGAACCGTACGAATAGAGATGTTCGCAGCCGATCGTACAGGCCGCGCAGGACTTGCGGACCTTCTCGTGCGATTGCACGAGCGTCTCGGGCGCGAGCTGCACGGCTTCGGCGAACTCTCCTGCCTGAAAGTTTCGCGTGGGAAGAGTTCCCAGCCGATTGAACACGAGCAGGTTGCCGGCGGTTCCCAGTTCGCGATATTTTTCGGTCGCGGGTCCGAACGACTGTTTCGACAGTTCGCGGCTGTAACGGATCAGTTCTGCGGGATGTGCAAACGAAACGGTTTTGTCTCCACGAACTCCGAGCGCTTTCAGATGCTTGGATCCCATTACTGCACCGAGTCCGCCACGTCCCGCATGTCGTCCGTCGTGAGAGATCGTCGCATAACGAACCCGGTTCTCACCCGCCGGCCCGATCGTCGCGAATTGAAATTCGGATCCGTATTCATTGCGCAGAGCCGTTTCGGTTGCAGGGATCGTCCGACCCCAATGCTCGTCGGCAGAGCGAAGTTCGATACCCGCCGGATCGATGGTCAGCACAGCGGGAGAATCGCATCGCCCGACGAGAACGAAGGCGTCGTAGCCAGTTTTTTTGCCTGTCAGCGCAAAGCGGGACGAGGCGAGCGAGTCGTTGATGCGTCCTGTCAGCGGCGATTTGGCGACGATCGCAAACTTGGCGGACGTGGTGAGCGGCGAACCGACCAGAGGACTGAAGGCAAAAATTAACGGCGCTTCAGGATCGAGCGGATCGGGTTGTCCCGAGGTTTCTTGCAGCAGAATCCACGTTCCGAGTCCGACGCCTCCGATGTACTCCGCGAGGA
>DATKCB010000348.1:0-2579 GCA_035513495.1 Planctomycetaceae bacterium
ATTCCGGCTGGATCGCCGTACGCAGCTTTGAAGAACAACCGGACGGCCGGAAACGATTCGCCCATACTGCCCCCTGGTACGTCTCGATGGCCAACCGCCCCCGCACTCCCCGCCGGGAACAAATCGACTACTTCATCGGCCTGATGCATGCTGAAATCGAACGCAACCGCCCGGTCCTCTCGAAAGAAGCTCTTGCTGAGTTCGAACAGGCATTGCGCATCTACCAGGAAATCCGCGAACGCACACCTTAGACCATGCTAAACGAACCCTATCCACTCACCGAAGACCAGATCAGCCGGTTTCGAGCTGATGGCTTCATTCGACTGCCGAACGTGCTCGACGAGGCCACGATCGCGCAGTATCTCCCCCACATTCGCCGCGTCACCTACGAACACAATCCCAACAAGCACAGACCGCTCGACGAGCGGGACACCTACGGAAAGGCGTTCATCCAGGTCACCAACCTCTGGACGAAGGACGACTCAGTCAAGCAGTTCGCCTTCAGCCGCCGACTCGCCCGGATCGCGACCGAATTGCTCGGCACCGACGGCGTCCGGATGTGGCACGATCAGGCGCTGTTCAAGGAACCCTCGGGCGGATTCACCCCTTGGCACGTCGATCAACAGTACTGGCCGATGGCGACGGAACTTTCCGTCACGGCCTGGATCCCGCTGCAAGCGGTACCGATCGAGATGGGACCGCTCTGCTTCGGCAAAGGGAGCCATCAGAATCACATCGCCCGCGACATGGACATCTCGGACGAGTCGGAGAAACATATCGAACGGGAAGTCAAACGACAGAAAATCGAAGACGTGCAGGAACCGTTCGCCTTGGGTGACGTCAGCTTCCACTTCGGCTGGACCCTCCACCGCGCCGGCCCCAACACGACAAACACACCCCGCGAAGTCTTCACGATCATCTACATGGACAGCCAGATGCGCTTGGCCGAACCGAAAAACAGTTATCAGCAGGCCGACTGGGAAGCGTTCACGCCGAACACCCGAACGGGGGAGGTCATGGATGATCCGTTGAACCCGGTGCTATTCGCCAGAGTTTGATCCTATTCTTTGATATTGCGAACCAGCCACTCAAACGACCGCCGGTCCACCAGATTCGGCAGTTCCGCCGTGTCTTCATTCTGAACCCACAGGTGTTTCGAGTGGAACCAGGCTCCGTTGTTGGTTCCGTCCTCGCGGACGATCATCGGGATTTCCTCTTCCGGCGGTTTCGCTCCCCGCGTGCCGGAGATCGCTTCGATGCTCCAACCGGTTTGCATGTCTTTCCAGAGCCACACTCCGTAACGCTCGTGGTTGGAAAAGATGATGTCTTCGTGGCCGTCTTCATTGATGTCGACGAATCGTAAGCCCGCGTCGTTGCCGTCGGAGGTGAGCCAGGCGATGTTGTCGGGAAACGAGAACGGAAGTTTCTCCCACAGCCCGCGCGATTTCCACTTCCAGACGGAGGCTATCTCCGGCGCGAGGTTGAGAAATTCGGTGAGTCCGTCTCCATCGACATCGCGAAACTGGACCGGCCGAATTCGTCCGTCCCGGCTGGTGAGACGCGTGGAGATCTCGCGTGGATCTCCCACTCCCGAGAGAACAAAATCGACCACCCAATTCCGCTCGTGAAACCGCCAGAGCTGCTCGTCTCCCATTCGCTCGGCAAATGTCGACGCGACGCGATCGGGACTGATAATCGCAAACTGGACGTCGGATCGTAAGCCGGCTTCCGTCATCAACCAGTTGCTTTCGGAAATCGATTCATGCCAGGTACGTTCCTGATTTCGCCATACGCGCGTGATCAGTTTCTCCGCAGATTCCGGAATCAGCACGTCCAGATATCCGTCGGCGTCGAGATCGACGGTGCGGATCAATGCGTCGCTCCCGTCCGCCTTGCGCAGCGAATGGCCCGCCAGAAGGTTCTGATTGATCCGGTCGAGCGCCTCGCGGAACGTCAAAAACTTGACCTTCGTTCCATGCTTTGCGACGGCGTGGTCGATCAGTTCGACGACCTGATCGTTTCGAATCCAGCCGTGCGGATGGAACACGAGGTTCAAAACCCCTTGCTTGATCACAGTAATGTCGAGCGCCGTTTTCAGATCGCGGACGGTCCGTTCGTCGTTCTTGACTCCGTGAGAATGCTGGGCCGACCAGTCGCTCGGAGCGAGACAGGGAAACTGCCAGCAGAGGTTTTGGATCACGTAGGGATACGGGTAGTTCTCGATCGTGTTGACGAACGATCGATCGTAGGGGACGTACTTCTGAAACGTCGGCTTTCCGTCGGGATCGGTGAGCAGTTCTTTTGGAATCTGCGGATCGTCGGAGGTGAAGACGTTGAACACCGAGGTGTCGATCTGGAGAAACTTGCCTTGAGGCGTCGTCTGGTTGAAGATCTCTGTGTAGAACCGCGGACTGACGGTGTTCAGCGAGTCGCAGCAGGGCATTCGAAACGCGACCGGCACGTTATTCGGGATCGACGACATCTGGTCGATGCAGGCTTCGTAGGTTTCTTTCGCCGCAGCAAAGTTACCTTTCTGCAGCAGCGGACAGGGATGATCGCGCGTATGAATCTCGATGCTC
>DATKCB010000349.1:0-4923 GCA_035513495.1 Planctomycetaceae bacterium
TCGATTCGCTCCTTCGCTCCGGGCAGATTCGGCTTGATTTTGAGCATCGCTTCGAGATATTCGATTGCCCGCTCGAGGTCTCCCGCGTCTTCGTACTCTTTGGAAAGCTCGAACGCATCCTTCACGAATTGGATCTCGACCTTGTCGGCTTTCGCGTCGATCTTCTTCAAATTGCCGTCCCGGATCGGCTGAGGAGCCGGTTGAGGCGTCGGCTGATTGTTAGTGCGTCGCGGAGCTTGAGCCACCGACGAGTTCGCCGAAAACAGCAGCACGGAGACAAACAGGATTGAGCAGACGAGCGAACAGCGGATCATGGTCGGAACCTTGTGAGAGACCGGGGGGTCTATGGTCAAATTCTGAAAATCATTCGACGAGCCGTAACTCGACCCGTTATAACATACCCCATTCATCCACCTTATTGAAAGACTTTCTTAACCTGACGCAGATTGATTCACAGAAACCAAACTCGTAGCTGAATTCGCAAGAATTCAGACGGGTACAACACTTTTTCGCAACCACTGATATTTTCAACCCCCTACCAGTCTCAACGGACTTGTTTCATGATTGTCGGCGTTCCACGCGAGATTAAACAAGATGAATACCGCGTCGCCATGCTCCCCGCAGGCGTCGAAGAATTGACCGCCCGCGGTCATCGCGTCTTGATCCAGGCGGGAGCCGGTGCCGGAAGCGGCATCGAGGACGAGATGTACCGTAGAAACGGCGCGGAGATCGTCGATTCGCCGGAACAGGTCTTCGGACCGTCAGAGCTGGTCGTGAAGGTTAAGGAACCCCAGCCCTCGGAATGGAAGCTGCTCCAACCGGGGCAGATGCTGTTTACCTACTTTCATTTTGCCGCCGACAAAGAACTGACGCTCGGGGTGCTGGAAACCGGCGTGACGGCCATCGCCTACGAAACTTTACAGGGTCCCCATCAGAATCTCCCGCTGCTGACACCCATGAGCGAAGTGGCGGGACGCATGAGTATTCAGGAAGGCGCCAAGTACCTCGAAAAACCGCAGGAGGGGAGGGGAATACTGCTGGGAGGAGTTCCCGGGGTCAAACCGGCCCACATTGTGATACTCGGAGGAGGCGTCGTCGGTAAGAACGCCGCACAGATCGCCGCCGGTTTTCAGGCGACCGTGTCGATCCTCGATGTCAACGTCGATCGTCTGCGCTATCTCGATGACATCATGCCCGCGAACGTCAATACGATTTACAGCGACCGGCATAACATCCGGCAGGAACTGCAACTCGCCGATCTGGTGGTCGGCTCGGTTCTGATTGCGGGAGCGCGGGCTCCGCAACTGGTCCGCGCCGAAGATCTCAAACTGATGCAACCCGGCGCAGTGATCATCGACGTAGCCATCGATCAGGGGGGGTGCGTCGAAACTTCCCGTCCGACCACGCACTCCAATCCGACCTACATCGTCGACGGCATCGTCCACTACTGCGTGACCAACATGCCCGGCGCCGTCGGACGAACCAGCACCTACGCGCTGTGCAATGTCACGTTTCCCTACGTCGCCAGAATCGCCCGCGACGGATTATCCGCCGCGGCCACCGACAATCCGGGAATCGCCGCCGCCGTAAACATCTACAAAGGACGAATCACAAATCGGGCCGTCGCCGATACTTTCGACATGGAGTTCGAACCGTATTCGGCTTCCTGAAAGCTGCTCTTACTCACACCTATTATTTGGATTGACTCTCATGAACACAATCGCTTCCCGAACAGTCTGCTGTCTGTTTCTCTCATTTTGTATTGTGCATCACGTTGTTGAAGCGCAGGATGAACTTCTCCCCTCTCAGCAATCGGCCATCGAAGCGGTTGAGCGCAATTCCTCCGACATTCTGGCCGTCAACAAGGCGATCTGGGATCTCGCCGAAGTCGGACTCGAAGAACACCAGTCGGCCGCGCTGCTTGTCGAAAAACTGAAGGCCGCCGGATTCAAAGTGGAGACCGGCATCGCGGATATCCCGACCGCCTTCGTCGCCGAGTTCGGATCGGGTCAGCCGATCATCGGAATTCTGGCCGAGTACGACGCACTTCCGGGACTCTCGCAGAAAGTATCACCCATTCGCGAGCCCCTCGTCGAAGGAGCCAACGGGCACGGTTGCGGACACAGCGGTCTCGGCAGCGGCGCGCTCGGCGGAGCGCTGGCCGTCAAAGAAGCGATGGAAAAACACAAACTCCCGGGCACGATCCGTCTGTACGGAACGCCGGCCGAAGAAACCGTGATCGGCAAGGTCTACATGACGCTCGCGGGGGTCTTCGACGATCTGGATGTGTGTCTGCACTGGCATCCTTCCGCCAAGAACCAGCCCTGGTACGGGAGTTCGAAAGCGGTCGTCTCAGCCAAGTTCACCTTCACCGGCCTGACCGCTCATGCCTCCGGCAGCCCCGAGGAAGGACGCAGCGCGCTCGACGGAGTCGAACTGATGAACGTCGGAGTCAATTTCATGCGGGAGCACATCAAGGAAGATCATCGCCTGCATTACGTCATCACCAACGGGGGCGGCGCTCCGAACGTCGTACCTGCCAAAGCGACCGTCTGGTATTTCGTACGGGCCGATTCGCACCAGGATGTCGAATCCAATTTCAAATGGCTGCAGGACATCGCGAAAGGGGCCGCCCTGATGAGCCGCACCAAAGTCGAAGTTCAGATCGACACCGACTGCCACGAGATCATCTCGAACCGTCCGCTCGCCGATCTGATCTACAATAACCTCAAACGCGTCGGAGCACCCGAATTTACTGAAGAAGACCGCCAGTTCGCGCGGCGTCTGCAACAACCGATCGCCGAAGAATTCGGCAAGGAATTCGAACTCGCCATCGACACCAAAGTCTACTCCGTCGAAGAATCGTCCTCGCCGAGCAAAGGCTCGACCGACGTCGGCGACATCAGTTGGTTCGTCCCGACTTGCGGATTTCGCACGAGCTGTTTCGTCGCGGGATCTCCCGGACACAGTTGGCAGAACGTCGCCTGCATCGCCTCACCGATCGGCGAAAAGGGAATCATCTACGGAGCCAAAGTCATGGCCGTCTCGGCGCTCGAACTGCTGGAAAAACCGGAGGAAGTCGCCAAGGCCAAAGCCGAATGGGAAACCCGCATGAAAGGACGCAAATACACGTCTCTGATTCCCAAAGGCCAGAAACCACCGACAGCGATCCGCTGATCCGGACCGCGAGCCCCCGTGTTGCGCAACAAAGCCCCCTATAGGTAGAGAGGGTTTTGAAAGCGGAAAGCGGGAATGTCAAATGTCAAAATCCCAATGTCAAACGAAGGGGTGGAAGAGTGGAAGGTTCAAGGTGGAAGGTTCAAGGTTCAAACGGGATCCATCAGAAGCTACTTCCTATTTCCTACATCCTACTTCCTCACAAATCCTTCCACTCTTCCACCCCCCATCGGAGGTGTATCAAATTGACAACATCCAACCCACTTGGAAATGTGAAACAAGCTTTGCGATGCAAAGTGTCATCAATTTGATGGCGCGCGGTCTTCACAATCGACCATTTTCGATCGTTTTCCCCGAGGTTTTCTGAAGTTGACAACTTGACAACTTGACATCTTAAAATTTGTCAACTTCGGCCGACCGTGAAACAAAACCGGCCCTGTTCTTTGAAAATCCGTCATCAATTTGACAACACCCTCCCCGACGCGTGAGCCGGGAGGTTTGTCTCAAGCGCGCAACATCCCGCAACCGCTCCGCGCGAAAACCTGGAAGATTTTCAAAAATCCGTGCCCATCCGCGTAATCCGTGGTTCGGCATTCCTGTCCCATATTTGATCCGAGTGAATGAATCAGGAACCCAGGAAAGCAGGAACCTAGGAACCGTTGATCCACACACTTCCTGAAAAATCTCATCTCGCGCTGAGGCGCAGGGACGCAGTGGATAACGGCCATGAACTGATAACATTTTTCCTCTGCGCCCCTGCGCCTCAGCGCGAGAATTTAAAATTCCTCCCGTCAGCGATCGCTCTTTGAAACTGTAGCCGCATAGAGAGAACCAACCGCGTCCAAAAAAACCTTGTCTCTCATCACCTCATTCATGTATGATCGCTGAGATGTCACACTCTTCCCTCGAACACGGTTGTCCCGAGTTTCAACGCTGGAAAGATCTTTCCCGCCGCGAGATTCTCCGGCTGGGAGGACTGTTCGGGATGGGGCTTTCGCTGCCGCAGTTGATCCAGCAACGCGCGGATGCCGCCGCTCCCTCCTCCGCGACATTCGGACGCGCGAAGCAGGTCATCATGCTATTCCTGCACGGAGGACATCCGCAGCAGGAAACGTTCGATCCGAAACCGCACGGCCCCGAAGCGGTACGGGGAGAGTTCGGAGCGATCTCGACAAGTCTGCCGGGAATCCAGTTTTCGGAACTGTTGCCCCTGTCGGCTCAGATCGCCGACAAACTGGCCGTCATCCGCTCGATGACGCACGACAATCCGAATCACGTGACCGCCTGCCTTCCCGCACAGACAGGCCACCGGCATCCGCCCAACACGCCCCGCACCGACTTTCCTCCCACTCCCAAGGATTTCCCTCCTTACGGAGCGGTGCTGGATCATCTCCGCACGAACGACAATCATCTCCCGACGTGGGTCCGCGTCGGTCCGCTGATGCGGCGGAGCAACGGCACGACGCTGCACGGACAGACGCCCGGTTTTCTGGGCGACAAACACGCCAGTTTCGCGGTCGATCAGAAACTGCTCCCCAGACAGGTCGAGATCGAGGCGATTCAACCTGCGGAACAGATGACGTCCGTCCGGCTTTCGGCCCGGCAGAACCTGTTACAACAGTTCGACGCGCAGCGCCGCCTCATCGATCAATCCGGACACGCCCTCTCTCTCGACGCCTACTACTCGCGCGCGTTCGATCTGCTGGTCTCGGACGAAACGCGGAAAGCATTCGACCTCTCCTCCGA
>DATKCB010000350.1:0-2670 GCA_035513495.1 Planctomycetaceae bacterium
GTTGGGAGGAGCGCTGACCCGGCGGCTTCTCAAACAGGGCTGGAGAGTCCGGGGGTTCGACCTCGATCCTGAAGCCGCGACTCGCTTCTCTGACGCCGGCGGGCTCCTTTGCGCGTCGCTGGCGGAATGTGTGGAGGACAGCCCTCGAATCGTGCTGTCGCTGCCTGATTCGCAGGTGGCGCAAACCGTTCTCGAACAGATACTGCTGATCTGCCAGGATCGCTCTCCTCGGGCAGGAATCGTGATTCTCGATACGACCACCGGCGAACCTGATGCAATGGCACGAAACGCCGAACTCGCTCGCGTGCAGGAGATCGGCTATCTGGATGCCTGCATCGGTGGTTCGAGTCAGGAAGCAGAGCGGGGCGAGGCGATCCTCATGGTCGGCGGAGATCCGACACACGTTGAGTGCGCCCGCTCATTGCTTGACGCACTGGCGAGCTGCGTCTTTCCACTCGACCGACCGGGAGACGGAGCGCGAATGAAACTGGTCACCAATCTGGTACTCGGTCTGACGCGTGGTGCTCTCGCCGAAGGAATGTCGTTCGCCGAAGGACTGGGTCTCGATTCGCAAACAACACTCGAGATTCTCGAAGCTGGACCAGCCCGCTCGCACGCGATGCAAGTGAAAGGGAAACAGATGATCGAGCGGGATTTCAAACCTCGGGCGAGATTAGCTCAACACCTGAAGGATGTCCGCTTGATTCTTGATTCGGCACGGCGAGCGGGCCGGCCGGTTCCGTTTACGGTGACGCATGAGAAAATACTCAATTTGTGCATTCAGGAGGGCTGGGGAGATTTAGATAATTCAGCAGTGCTGCTGGGCTATTATTCCGAAAAAATTACAAAACTCGAATAGAGGCAATTGGACTATTCGTACTATGATCCGCAATCTTGATGAAAAATGATGTTTCGTCGACCCCTTTCAGTCTGTTCGCGAGAAGGATTCTCAAAGATCAATGACCGATAATTACGATCCAACCCGGACACTCAAACGTCCCTCATTCGGCTTCATCATGATTGGTGGAGCTTTGGTGGGTTCGGCCATTCGCGATTTGCGTCTGGCGAACGAACTGGCAGAACGGGGACATCCGGTCCACGTGTTCTGGACGATCGACCGCACTCCCGTGATGGAGTTGCATCCCGACATCCGGCAGCATTGGTTGTTCAACTCGGGCCGCTACAACGGTTTCATCATGAAACTGCTGTTCATCCGCAGAGGATATTTCGCTGCGGACGATTATCTGGGGCGATTTCTGTGCAGGGTCATTCCATTGAAATTTCGGATGTGGCTGTATCAGAACGGAGTCGGCAGTTTCGACATCGTCCGCTGGGCGATGAACGGTCTGATTCGTCACGTCTGTCAGGGCGTCGAACGCGATCGCGGAGTGTTCAAGTCCTTTGCTAAAAAGATCGAGCGAGAGCGGATTACTCATTTGATTCCGAACCTCTCGGTCTTCGGTCCGTTTTGCGATGAAGTGAAGAAGTACGTCAGCTCGCCCCCTTCGTATCTGGTGACGTACCAGGGCTACGAGGTCTATGGAAATTACGCCTTCGATCTCGGTCTCGGCGAACAGCTTTATCAGCGCCTGAAAGAAACCGCCGAGCGTTCGGATTTTCCCGCCGTTGTCGTGAGCGCCGATTACGGAGAACGCGTGCAGCGCGATCTCGGGTTGAGGAGCGATCAACTGGAAGTGATTCCTGCGTGCATCACCTTGCCCGAGCAGACAGAATTGCAATCCGCGAAAAAAATATTGTGCGATTTGTACGGAGACAAGTACGACCCCCGGATTCCGCTCCTCACGTACATGGGACGCCAGGACTCGGAAAAGGGAATCGATCTGCTGCTGTATGCCGCCAAGATGCTGAACGAACGCGGCGTTCCCTTTCAACTTGCGGTCAGCGGTACCACCGCCTGGGGACAAGTCTATAAGCAGGCCTGTCATCAGATTGCAGCCAATTTGCGTCTGCCGGTGCTCACGGCCGATTACCTCACCGTCGAACAGATGTCGGCCCTCTATCGAGCCAGCCGATGCATCGCATATCCCTCCATCCATCGAGAGCCGTTTGGAATGGTTCCCGTCGAAGCGATGGCCCAGGGAACTCCGATCGTGGTCCCCGACGCGGGGGGCGTTTCCAAACTCCCCTTCCAGGGAGACAGACAGGCCGGTCTTACATTTCGTATGTGGGATACGGCCGACCTGGCGCGTCAGCTCGAACGACTGCTTCTGGACGATGCGCTCCATGCGCAGTTCTCCAATAATGCTCGTAGGATTGCCGAGCAGTACTCGGTCTCGAACGTCTGCGATCAGATGCTGGACCTGATCGGTCTTTCGGCCTACAAGCGATCGAAACAGACGCCCGTGCAGTCCGAAGAAGCTCCGGACGAGTCGTTCCAAAAAACTCGCGTTGCCGTCTGAAGCAATCTACGACTCGCCAAAGTCCAACACAGACGCCCGTTAACCCGGATGATTCATTAGCCGCTTGGACGCTAGCCCCGGTTGAACGGTTACTATTGCCCGAACCGGACGCTAGTCCAACAGTTTGCATTTCTTGTTTCATTATAACGCCATTTTCGCCAGTTTTACTTTTGGCACGAATTGCGCTCGGCGGTGAGGCGGGCAGTAGTCGCTTCGCTTGCGCTTGTGCAGTGGTTTGCCCGTGTATGTC
>DATKCB010000351.1:0-2377 GCA_035513495.1 Planctomycetaceae bacterium
CGCCTCTTTCAAATCGAAAAAAGACGAAAACCGGCTAAAACAATGAAACCTTCAGAATAGTGTAGCCAACCCCGCAATCTGGTCGATTATTCTCGTAGTAAGAGATGAAATCTCAAGAAATCGCTCTGTTCGAGTTCAAAATATGAAGATGTCTCTCCCGATGGCTGCCGTTTTTGCGGGAATTCTGCTGCTTTTCAGCAGCGGACCGCGATCGGTGCAGGCTTGTCCCGGGTGCATCCCGACGGTCTCCGAAACGAAGGCCCAGATTGCCGCCCGGTGCGATGTCGTGCTGCTGGCTCAGTTTGTGATGTCCCAATCGGTTGCAGGAGAGGTCGAGGGAGAGTCTGTGGCGTTTACGGAGTTCGAAGTCGCCACGATCGGCAAGGATGAGACCAAGAGCTTCGAGATCAAACAGCGGGTCCGGCTGGACAAGTATTTCGAGTCGGAACCGGGCGATCTGTTTCTGCTGCAGGGGACGCGTTCGAAGGAAGAGACGATGCAATGGGAGTCCCCCGATACGATCACTGAAACGGCTTTTCATTACATCATGCAGGCCCCCTCGCCTGAAATTCCGCTGCACGAACGGCTACCGTACTACCTCAAGTTTCTCGAGTTTTCCGATCAGACGATCTCCAACGACGCCTATAACGAATTCGCCCTCGCTCCCTTCGAGGACGTCGCGACGATCGCCGACAAGTTTCCCCGGGAGAATCTGAGAAAGTGGTTGCGGGACGAATCGAAGGACGGCACGATCATCACACGATTCGGACTGTACGGAATCATGCTCGGACTGTGCGGAAACGCCGATGATGCGAAATTTCTGGAAGGGCTGTTCTTCAACAAGGCCGACAAGTATCGCATCGGGATGGAAGGTATCGTGAGCGGGTATCTGTTCCTCTCGGGAGAAGAGGGGCTCGAGCGGATCCGCGAACAACTCCTCTCAGACAAAAGCGCTTCGACCGACTTTTTGTATCCGCTGCTGCGGGCGTTTCGGATCGTCTGGACGTATGCCAAGCATCGCGTTCCCCGCGAGGAATTGATCCTGACCGTGCGGACATTTCTGGATCACGAACGAATGGCCGAACTGGCAATTCCCGACCTCTCCCGCTGGCAGGACTGGGAAAGCGCCGAGCGCCTGCTGAAGCAGGTTCAGTCGTCTCCCTGGAGCGAAGACGAAGGCTTCCGCAAGGCCGTGATCGCCTACATGGCCGTCTGTGCCGACGCGACCACCGAGAAGGACGGAGAAAAAGTTCCCGTTCCACAAGCCAAGCTGGCCGGCGAATTTGTAGCCGCCATCAAGCAAAACGAGCCGGAACTCTACGAAAAAGCCCTCGTCAGCACGGGCCTGCTTCGACGTCCCCGCAAAGCCGCGGATCCTGAGTGAGTTCAACCACGAAAGACACGAAGCACACGAAAACGAATTCCTGAATCCTATTTTTTCTTCTGCTCGTTCAAATATTTGACGGTCGGGAAGCGTTCGATCGAGTACTCGCCTCCGTATTGATCGCGGAGTTCATTGCAGCGGGCACGCATGGTTTTGAGGACGTCGGCGTAGGCGGGATCGCCGGCAAAGTTTTTGAGCTGATCGGGATCGGTTTTCAGGTCGTGCAGAAACTCTCCTTCCGGCAGGTGCTCGAAGTAGTGGGAGTAGACGTACCGCTCTCCCCTGACCCCTTCGTATTTCGGAATGTCGAAGCGGTCCATCAGGTGTTCGCAGAAGAAATCGGTCCGCCAGTGATCTGGCTTCTGATTGTTGACGAACGGCAATAAACTCATCCCCTGGTAGGTGTTGGGGGCGGTTCCCGTTGCGGCGGCGACAATCGTCGCGGGGACGTCCACATTCAGCGCGACTGCCGAGACGACTCGTCCGCGATCTTTCGCAGGAACGCGAGGATCGTAGATCACGAGCGGAACGCGGAGCGATTCTTCGTAATGCGACCACTTGCCGGAAAATCCGCGCGAGCCTTGGTAGTATCCGTTATCTCCCATGAAAATGACTACGGTGTTGTCCGAAAAACCCTTCTCCCGCACCGCTTCGAGAACGCGGCCGATGTTGCGGTCGAGGCCGGTGATCATGCGGAAGTAGGCTCTCGTGTTGCACTGAAATTTCTCGGGTGTATCCCACCGCCAGAAGTAACGAGTGCGGTGCATCGAGTTGTGGAAGAACCCGGGAAGCTGTTTCCAGAATTCGGTATCGACCTTGGGGGCGGGCATCGTGAGATCTTCGTACAGTCCGTCTTCTTCGGGTGGCCAGGGATAATGGTTTTCCAGGTCGCTGTCTTCGGCGTGCGGGGCGTTGAAGCTGACCGACAGGCAGAACGGTTGCTCGGGCGAACAACTCTCGACGAATTCGATCGCCTTGTCGCCGGTGATGTTA
>DATKCB010000352.1:0-10661 GCA_035513495.1 Planctomycetaceae bacterium
TCCGGCGGGGCGATACACGTATTCTTCGGAAGGAGGTTCGGCCACAAGCCCGAGGAGGAACGTCGTCACCTGTTCGATCTGCTGATGCGAGAACGGGAACTTCGGCATCCGGAGGCGTTCGTCGTAGCCTTTGGTGGAAACTTTTTCGAAGTCGTAACTTCTCGGTTGACGCAACTTCTGCCAGGCAAATCCGGCGCGTCCGTGATGCAACAGATTCTGGTACAAATAGGCCACCGAGAGTCCGTGTTCGCGGTCTGCTTCAGACGCGAACGAATCGGTCTCGGCCTGATGCAGATATTCTTTGACTTCTTCCTCAAAGGAATGACTCGACTCGACCAGGATCAGGAACTTTTGTCCGTTGAACTCGTACGGCTCTTTGGTCCACTCTCCCGGTTTGAGGTGATGATGCTCGGCGAAGTCGCCGATCGTCTTGCCGTAATCGCCGTGATTGAGCGTTTCGGTAATCGCGGCGGGCAGCGACTCATCGCGCCCCTGGACCCATTCGCGGAACGCAATGGGGCCGTCAATTTCAGCAAGAATTTCCCCGGCATTTTCGGACTCCGCGAGCGGTACGACGAGATACTCGACCGCGTGGGAATGGAGGAACTCGTGAATGTGTTCGGGAGCCAGTTGGGACCGGTCCTTGCGGCCCCAATCCTGCAGCGCCACTCCGATCGGTCGAGCATCTTCGAATCCGGGAATGTCGTGACAACCGTAGCAGCCGTATCGCGAGACCGTGCGACGACCGACAAAATTCAAACGCATCTGCATCCATTGCGCATCGTCAACGGTCGTACCCGGATCGGTCCACAGTTCGACCTCGTCCCCCTTCAAGCTGTCTTGAGAGAGCGTTCCTCCGAGCGACAGATCGCGCGTTTCCATAAACTCCTTGAACTGATCCGACTTGAGAACCTTCTTCTCCAGGAACAGTGCTACCAGCTCGTCGAGCGCTTTCTCGTCGACGTCGATTTCCGGCCATTCCTGCGGGCCTTTCTCCAGGAGCCACGCGGCGATGTCGGCTGCCGGATCGATGGTCGCTTCGCCTTCCTTGTACGGATCGAGGTACAAATCGGGCATCTTGGTTCGCTTGTGATAGTGAGTCGGCTCTTTGATCCAGGTGTAAAGCCAGTTGAATCCTGTTTCACCGGCGGCCAGCTTGGCGTGAATCTTGTCCAGATTGGGGCCGAAGTCGGGATTGAGGTCGTCAAACGCGGAGTTGCTGTGACAGGCCATGCACCCTTTTTGCGAGAAGAACGTTTTCCCCCGTTCGGCGTCGGGTTGATAGCCTTCGGCGGGACCCTGCGTTTCGAATGCCTCGGAAGTCTTCAACAGAAACTGCGTAAGTGCCGCGATTTCGACCGGCTGATAACGCTGTGCTTGCAAGTCCTGCTGGTTCGTCAGATCGAAGAAGCGGGGCATCCGCGTCGTCGGGCGGAAATTCTGAGGATCCTTCATCCAGTCTTCGATCCAGCCGCGGCTGGTCTTGGAAGCCAGATGGCGCAATGACGGACCGACTTTTCGCAGCTTGCCCGCGATCTGATTGCGATCTTCCGCGATGGCTTTGGCTTGCGCGTCCGTTTGGGGTTCGAGGCGCAGATCGGGACCAATCGGGTTGGCACCCGCGTAACCGTGAATTTCGTGACAGCCGAAGCAGCCGTAGGTTCGGACGATTTCGTATCCGCTGAAAACCTTGGGAGCCGATGCACCGAATTTCGGATGGATCCCGAGTTCGGTGACGTTGTGGTGACACTTGATGCAGTGAGCCTCCTCGAAACGCGCGGGCAGCATCGGATATTCCCAGAAGTGGTTATCGAAATAACCGAATTGCTTGGCCCATTTGTGCTCCTGAATCGGATCGTTCGGACCGTGCGATGCGTTCTGGAAACTCGTTCCCGATCCCTGTCCCTCGTGGCAGATCGTACAACCGAATTTTTCGCGGGGGTGCGGGCTGGTCGCCGTGACGAACAAATCGGGATTCGGATGAGTGGAGTAGGGGTGAGGATACTTGTTGCTGGCCACCCACTCTTTGTAGTCGCCTCCCGGATGATCGGCGTGCGGATACGAAGGCACATTTCCCGCGGCGACATCACTGATCCCCAGGTGGCACGTTCCGCAGCGATCGAACCGCGCCGATTTGGCCATGCCCAGCTTTTGATCGAGCCCGGGGATCCAGTCCATTTGAATCTGATAGTGCGAATTGAAGCCGTCGAAGATCGGCCAGCCCATGATTTCCCGCTTGAACTTGTCGATGTACCCCGAAGGATCGATTCTATCCTTAGCGGCCAGTTTCTGATTCAACTCTTTCTCGGCATCGCTCAGTCGGCGAGCAGCGGCGTCGCGCGATTTGGTCGCTTCGGCCAGTTGTGACTTCAGGTCGTCGAGGACGGCTTTTTTCCGTTCTGTGTCGAGTTCAAACTCGTCGGTGACCGACTGCAATTCCTCGAATCTCGCCATCAGTGAAGCGAGTTTGCTCTCCGCAGCGTGGTTGGTGACTCCCAGATCGTAATTGGCTCGCGCTTCGTCGCGGAATGCTCTCCGATTCTTCACTTCCCGCTCGGCGAGGTTGGAAGCCAGCTCAGCCTGCTTGATCCTGGATTGTAGCTCATCAATCGCGGACTTATTGCTCTCGACGGCCTTTTCGGCGGCTTCCATCTCGGCTTTGAGAGCGGCGCTCTGAGCCTGAAAGTCTTGCGAATCGAATTGCGCCTGGTCCTGCTCCAGGCGGGCGACGTTGATGTCGTTGAAGACGGTCTGGTAGTCGCGCCATTCGTCAGCGTGGTCGGCGACCATCATCCACAAAAATGCGATGAACATCAAAACCGTCGAGAGCGCGAAGATGCGGTGCATCTGTTTCGGGCTTCTTACATATTCGTCTGTTGCCGGCATGTCCTGTCGACCTCGTTGTCTGTTCTCGTATCGAATCGGAAACCGCCAGACCCGGCGATCCCGATCGCAATCGACTCGTTAGATGTTGAAGAAAAACTCAGGGATCGAAACGATGTACTTCAAATCCATGGTCCAGCGCAAAACCATCTTGATCGGCAGTGAAGCCATCATCAGCAGGAGATTCGCAAAGACCATGTAACGGATAAAGCCCATTCTGAGGTAAAACGTCCGAAAGATCGTCATCGCACCCAGCATGGGAAGCACTCCCAGATAAAACACGATGCACAAAAATCCCGGCAGTTCGCGAAGGAGGATCGCAATCAGCATCGGTCCCGCTCCGCCTTTGGGATCGTACGACGGCATTCCGTTGAAAAACACCTTGGTCCACCAGAGGAGATAGAACTTTTCCGACAGATTCACGTTGTTGGCGACTTCCAGTTTGTGGACGTCCCAGAACTCGTAAATCCCGAAGAAGTTCCAGTTCGGGCCGCGCAGAAACGTCCCCAGAACGATCATCGCCACCCACAACGGAAGAAAACCGAACATGAACGTCAGCACCGAAAACTGACGTTCCTTGAAACTGTAATATCCGTTCCCCCGTTTATTGAAGTCGATATAAGGGATCGCCATCAATCCGACGAGGATCAGACTCGGCAACACCACCCCGGCCAGCCACGGGTCAAAGTAGACCAGCATTTCCTGCAGTCCGAGAAAATACCAGGGAGCCTTGGAGGGATTCGGCGTGGCGGCCGCGTTGGCCGGTTCTTCCAGCGGAGCCTGCAAGGCAACTCCCCACAGTACGAGAATCGCCGTCACGACGACCATGCAGATGAGCTCGGTGTAAACCAGATCGGGCCAGACGAGAACTTTATCGTTCTTTTCCTGCTCGAACAGCGGTTTTCCCTGCTCGATCCGCTCGTCGTTATCGATCGCTCGCCTGAAATAGAGCCAGGTGAAGAACGCCACAATGAACAACATCGCGACGATCGGGACGTTGTCCGGCTTGCCCACAATCCGGCGGAAATCGTAATCCACGATCGAGATCGCCATGAAGAGCAGCGACACGTTGAGCAACGTCCAGGCAACGGTGGTACGCACCAGCCATTTCCTCAAGATCACGACCGCCGCAAACAAAGCGATCGACAGACTGAAGTAACTCACCGGGTTGGCCAGCGCGTTGATGAACCATTGACCTGCGTGCAGAATGTCCACCATCCAGAACGGAATGTTCGCTCCGAATCCGTCGGGGTTACTCGCCCCGGAAAAATGAGCCAGACTCACGCACAACAGCAATACGCTGTACAGGCCCCACATCGAGGAATAAGTCACTTCGAACCCGAAGAGTTTGAAGTGACCGTCGTCCTTGAACGTCCGAAACGTCCACGCCAGATTCATGCCGAACATAATCAGATACAGCCAACCCAGGCCGCTGATTACGCTTTCGGTCAAATTGGGATGCGGATCGAGCATTTCAATTTAAGTCCGTCTGGAACCAATCATGTTGAATGAAGTCGTTAACACTCTTCTGGCAGGGAGGATCAATCAAAGCGGCTGACTGATTCCGCCATCTTTTCTCACGCGCCAGAAGTGAATCGCGATCAAAGTCGCAACCACCAGTGGAATGGCGACGCAGTGCAGGATGTAAAACCGATTCAAGGTCGCTTCACCGACCGAACGCGCACCGAGCAGAATAAACCGGGCGTCCGAGGCCGGTGTGATCAAGTCGTAGCTGCCGATGTTGAGGAGCTGATATCCGGGACCCTCGCTTCCCAGAAACGGGGTGGCGCGAGCCATGTTTGAACCCACGGTAATCGCCCAGATCGCCAACTGGTCCCACGGGAGAAGGTATCCCGTGAACGACAACAAGAGGGTTAACACGAGCAGAATCACGCCGACAACCCAGTTAAACTCGCGCGGAGGCTTGTAACTCCCCGTCAGAAACACGCGATACATGTGGAGCCAGACGGTGATCACCATCGCATGCGCGCCCCACCGGTGAATTTCACGCATAATCCCCAAAGTCTGCACGTCGCGCAGCGCAAGAATATCCTGAAATGCCCATTCCAGAGTCGGGCGATAGTAAAACATGAGCAGCACGCCGGTGATCGTTTCCACCAGAAACAGGAAGAACGTGATCCCCCCCATACACCAGGTGTACGAGAGGGCGATTCCCTGCTGCTTGATCGAGACCGGATGCAGGTGCAAAAAGAAGTTCGTCAGCATCACGACGATCCGATTCCGCCGGTCGTGGGGAGCCGGATGCCGAAAGATGCTCTTCCAGATTTGCGATTCGCGAATGTATTCACCGATGGACATAGTCGGTTCTCAATTCCTCTCGATTACTTCTCAAAGAATCCCAATCAGACCGTCACGTAAGAACTCGTATCAGACCACTGGCCGAGTTCCTCTTGAAACTTGACGCCCTTATCCACTTCCAGCATCCCGTCCGCACCGAGCGAAAGACCGACTCGCTCCAACGGGCGAGGGGCTGGTCCTTCGAAGTTGATTCCGTTGATGTAAAATCCGGAACCGTGGCACGGACATTTAAATTTCTGCTCGCCATCCAGCCAGTTGGGAGTGCACCCCAAGTGAGTGCAGACCGAGGCCAGGGCATAGATGACTTTTTGACCTTGATATTCGGTGTGCACGATCCAGACGCCGAATTGAGATTTCCACTTCGTGGCAACGGTTCCAAAACCGTAATCGCTGGGCGGCCCGATCTTGAATTTGCTGGGGGGTTCGACCAGCACGTTCGGCATCATGAATCGAGCCATCGCCAACGTGAATCCGCCCCCCATCAGCACCATCAGTGTCCACGCCAGCGCGAACGGAGTCGCGACGAGCGAAATCAAAAAGTTTCGCCGCGGAGGCTCAGCTTTGGCCTCAGTCCTGGCCGGACGAACGGGAATGACGGGTGTCTTCGGTTTCTTCGGTGGTTGAGGAGCACCCGAACCGGTGACGGCTTTGACCATCTCTTCGACGGGAGGCAAGTCCCCTTCCGAAACCGGCTTCGCGGCGGGTTTCGATTTCGCAGCAGGTTTGGATTCACTCGAACCGGCCGCAGGCTTCGCACCAGACTGCGCTCGGGCCGCAGCCAGAATATCAGCGGTCGACTTGGGAGCGGCTCCACCCGAACTTGCAGCAGGCGGAGCGGCTTGTTGTTTCTGAGCCCGGGCGGCAGCCAGAATATCGGCGGTCGATTTCGGAGTCGCTCCGCTGGCGGGAGCCGGAGCTGCAGGAGCGGGAGCATCCGAACCGGCTTCGTCCGCCTCTGCTGCTGGTGACGCTGCTTTCTTCTCCGCACCAGCATTCGACTGAGCGCGGGCCATTGCCAGAATATCTTGAGTCGAGAGTTTCTTCTTTTCGTCTGCCATGGGCTACTCGAATTCTGATCGGAGAGACAAAAAGGCTGTGGAATGACGAACCGAAATGATACCCCGCACGCGCCGAAAATTCAGTCTGACATGTGCGGAAAGTTTGAATGTCACGATGATTTTGATTTCATCCGAACGGAACAATTCCCGCCTCCAGAACGAAGGCCTCGTCACGATTGTGTCACGATCACTTCTCCCTCGCAACTCCTATGCAGCATGGACTTTGCTTTTCCCGAAAGCAGGAAACGCTGTTCGCGAGTTTTCCCGGGAGTGAGAAGAGAGACTGCTTGAAATGGCCGAAACAAGCCTTGAGGCAGACTCCGTCGCCTAGAAAGAAGTCACGCGGCTGAAATGATTGCAACGGCTGAGCATCCGCTATTTCATCATCTGTTGGATCATGGGCCAACCGAATTTCCACGCCGCGAAGAGCAGGCCGGCCACGATCGCCAACCAGATGAGCAATCCCACACCGCCTTTGAGACCGTCCAGCCAGTCTCGTAAAAAGCGAAACTTTTTGCGCCGCTTCTCCTGGCGATCGAGTTTGTCGTAAACGTCTTTCATGCCGGGAGATCTCTCATCGGCCTTCTTCTTTGTGATCACTCCCTGAATGACCTGCTCGAATTCGGGGAATTGAGAGATCGGGACGTACTGGCCGTCGGGAGACTCCGCAAGTTTGGCTCGATTGTCGAGCGCTCCCTTCCGCAAACCCAGCTTGATCTGAGCTGTGGTCATCTTCCCTTTTTTGATCCGCCCGGACGCTTGAGGATAGGCGATGTACCAGGCTTTTTCCGCCTGGTACGAAGGCTTCAGGGAATTCGTACTGCGCTCGGTCGTACCTGCCGTCGATGATCGATTCGAACGGGTTTCTTGCCCCATCGTGGCGACGTGGGCCGAAACGGAAGCGCTGATCCGCACCGCTTTCTGAGGGTGTTCGATAAACGACAAGGTCGCAGACTGTACTTCGATTGACTCGAGATCCTTGATTAAGGATTCGCAATCTGCGTACCTCAGATGCAAATCTTTCGACATGGCCTTGTCGATGATCAATTCAAGCCGTTCGGGCACCTGTGGATTCCACTTTCGAGCGCTCTTAAAGAAACCCTTTTCCTTGGCCATGATGACTTCGAGCGTGCTTTCCCCGCTGAACGGCAACTGTCCCGTGAGAAAGTAGTAGAGCGTCACGCCCAGCGAATAAATGTCGGAGCGTCGATCGACGTGCTTCGCGTTTCGGGCCTGTTCGGGAGCCATATAAAGAGGTGTGCCCAAACCCGTTCCGCTTTGCGTCATCGAGACATCTTCCTCATCCAGCGCCTTGGCCAGTCCGAAATCGGCAAGTTTCACGATGCCGTTTTTGGTCACCAGGATATTATCCGGCTTGATATCGCGATGAATCATGTTTTGAGCGTGAGCCGACTTCAGCGCGTCCGCGCAGGCCAGGATCACATGGACCGCGTCCCCGACGCTCAGTTGTTTCAGTTGATTCATCCACGCCTGCATACTCATTCCGTCGACATATTCGATTGCAACGAAGTGCAAGCCCTGTAACGAATCGACCGCATAGACTTTGACGGCATTGGGATGATCCAATTTGGCCATCGTCCGCGCTTCGCGCTGAAAGCGCTTCACGCACTCCTCTTTCTTGGAGAGTTCCGTCGAGAGGGTTTTCAGAGCCACCTGACGATCCAAGCTGATCTGGTGAGCGAGATAGACCGCCCCCATCCCCCCTTGGCCCAGTTTTTTTAAAATCTTGAAATCGCCCAGCTGCATCACTTTTTTCGAGACGGCGAACTTTGACGAATCCGCTCCTGACTTAGGTTTGGAGTTGTCCGCTTCACCTCCATCGGCTCGGGATTCGGAGGAAGACCGAATCCCCCCGGAATCGGGAGAGAGAAACGTTTCTCCCAAGTCCGCTTGCGTCGGGTCCGATTTTTGAGGTTCGGGTTCGGCCATTTCAGATTCTCAGAAAGTACGGAAACTCGGACTTTGTAGAATACAAATTCACAAGCAATCAATCACTACCTGTCCAGAAAAAAAGAAAGGACTCTGGAAAATGATTCCGCCTCGTGTCATATACTCGGTTCCATTCATTTTTCGCGAACGAGCGAATCACTCAATCATAAGCCATGTTTTGTACATCAGCCGAAAAAAGTGACGGAACACCTGGGCATTTTTGAACGAGCCGGGTGTCGGGTCATTCATCGATCAGCCGACGGTCTCTCACCGACGACTGCTCTGCTGGCCACAGGACTTATCGTCCCCCGATTTCTATCCGGGCGAAGACAATTCGTTTGTAGTCATCACGCTCGTAGAGCAGTCCAAGTTCGCGCTCGGAAAGTTCCACGAGACACGAATAGGCAGCGGACGCTTCGTGGATGAGCTTTGAGATCGGCCAACTCTTGCCCTCATCGCTGCTGAGCCTGATTGTCATCCGCTCCCGTTTCGTCGAGGCGGGGTGCGCGAATGCGAGTCGGCCATCGGCAAGCGAAATCAGACTTGCCTGACAAACCGGCTCGATGAGTTCCGGATCGAGCGTCACGCCAGACCAGGTCTCCCCGCCATCCTTCGACCCCGCGACGGCACGCAGATTCTTTCCGTGATAGCTGCGCATATTCAACAGCAGCGATCCATCGGAAAGCTCAGCAACCTGGCATTCGTTCGTTTCGGACTCCAACGGCTCACCGAGATTCCACGAAACGCCGCCATCGTCGGAATACAGACAATGCGAACGGCGGACGGAGACACCTTCTACCAGCAGATTATGATCGCAGGGAACGACCAGTCGACCCCGGTGCGGACCTCGCTTCAGTTGAATCCCGATGCCGGGACCGGTTGCGTACCAGGTCCAGTCCGGACGTTTTGTCTGGGAGGTGATCTCCTGCGGTGCCCGCCAGGAACCGCCGTCGTCAGACGAACGAGATAAATAGACGCGTCGAGTGTCCTTTCCGGATCGTTGTTTGATCGTATCCTCGCGATCGTCCCCATGATTCCACGTCAGGGGTAACACAATGTCTCCCGATGATTCATCGATCACAGGGCAGGGGTTCCCGCAAGTGTTTTCTCCGTCATCCCACAACACTGCCAGCGGCGACCACGTTTTTCCGTCATCGAAACTTCGTTTGTAGACCAGATCGATGTTTCCCGAGTCCCCTCGCCCTGTTTTTCTTCCTTCGCAAAACGCGATCAGAGTTCCTTTTGGCGTCCGAATCACTGCGGGGATACGAAACGTGTGATAGGCATCTTCCCCCGAAACAAAGACGTCAACCTCCGCACCGCTCACCACCGAGCTGAAACATATCGCGACGATCGAGAGACAAAAAAATACACGCAACATTGTTAGAACCACGCCTTGACTTTCATTCCGGGCTGAATTGTATCCGATACTGAGATGACCGAGTTCTCTGATCGTTTCGCCATCCGAGTATCATTTTTTTCCGAACGCTCACCCTATCGTGGCTGCCGCACCAGAAGCAAGCCGATATTTCCTTGTCCACACACGAGATGGGTGCAGATGAGATTCCTCCAAAGCCCGGCAGGAGCATGCACTGGAAAGAATGAATCGCACTTGATATTCTCAGAATCCGAAAGCAGCCCGGAGAGGTGACAGAGTGGCCGATTGTGCTGGTCTCGAAAACCAGTGTGGGGCAACCCACCGGGGGTTCGAATCCCCCCCTCTCCGCTCGGCTGATTGCCCTTGAGTCGTAACCGTATGACTCAAGGGCATTTGCGTTTCTGAGACGCTCTCAGAGTTCCCTTTTTGTGGCACAATTTGTGGCATTTTGTGGCAGGGGGGTTCTCTGAAAGTGGTCTCATGGGACGAAAGAACTCGTTTCGGATTGGCAAGGTTCGCGGCGATCTGCGCGGAAAAGTCTGGTATCTCTCCTACCAGGAAAACGGACGAAGAATCCGTCCGCGCGTCGGTCCTGATCAGGCTGCCGCCAAACAATTGGCGGCGCAGGTCAACTCACAATTGGAGTTTGACGCTCCGACCGTTTTGAGTTTCCATCCCGTGAAGATCAGCGAACTCCAACAACACTGGCTCGAATACCACGACCATGTTCTGCGTTCCTCATTGCAGACAATTCGGCGTTACCGCACCGCGACCGAGCATCTGTTACGGTTCATCGATTCCAGCAAGACTCCACAGACAACCTCGCACTTTCGTACGCTCCACGCGGAGCAGTTTGTGCGATACCTGCGGACGATCGAGGTCAGTCCGAACGGTCATCCGAATTCTCCCCAACGTCCCCTTCTCGATAAGGGGATCAAATACATCCTGCAATGCTGTCGCAGCCTGTTCCATTTTGCGATCAAACATCGCTATCTGTCTCCCTATGCCGACAATCCGTTCTCGGTTCTCGATCTGGATCGAATTCCTGTCGAGAACTCCAAACAGGTGATTCT
>DATKCB010000353.1:0-9736 GCA_035513495.1 Planctomycetaceae bacterium
CTACACCGATCCCGAACATTTGAACTATACGCAGACCGATTACGATCCGCTTTCATTCGAACGACCCGAATGGGATTTACACGTTCCCGAGGCAGATCGCGTGACCGATCCCGTACGAGGTCGAGCGGGTTGTCATCTCGCACCCGCCGAATGGAGATTCCTCGGCTGGCTGGAACGGGAGCAGTTCGCGTACGACGTCTACAGCGAAACGCAATTCCATTTCGAAATGCTCGACCTCGACCAATACGACGTACTCGCGATTACCGTTCATCCCGAGTACTGGTCGGTGGAAATGTACGAGCGACTGAAAGCATGGGTTTTCGAGCGAGGCGGGAAACTGATGTATCTCGGAGGGAACGGACTCAACTGCGCTGTTGAGTTCCTCGACGAGTCCACGTGCATCTACCGCAACGAGGACGACCGGGATCTGCGTAACAAAGAGAACATATTCGAAAGCCGGTTCCATCAATGGCACGAATCGGAAGCGAATCTGCTCGGCGTTGCCTACGACCCTCGAGGAATCATGACCGCCGCTCCCTACAAAGTCATCGAGGCTGAACACTGGGTCTTCGAAGGAACAAAGTTGAAGCAGGGAGAATTATTCGGAACTGCTTCTCAACACGAGCGAGTCCCGGGTGGTGCGTCCGGACACGAAACGGATAAACGAACCCTCAGTTCGCCACCGAAGACACAACTTCTCGCCCAGGGGTTGAATCCTGCTGATGGGGGAGCCGAGATGACGATCCACGAAACCGCCTCCGGGGGAACCGTTTTTTCGGTCGGCTCGATCAACTGGGTAACTTCTCTGCTGGTGGATGAGAAAGTCTCCAGGATTACTCGAAATGTTGTGGAGAATTTTTTAGCCGAAAAGTAATTGCCCTAAAGCATTGACAGGTCGAGTGTTACGAGTTGGCTGAGGTGGGCGATGGACTTTTTTTAAGGCATTATATTGAAAAATTTCGACGCAATTTCTCATTTGCCTGTCCGCTTTCTTCCATCGATTTCGAGCTTGTAGACAGGGTTGGAAGCTTCTCGACAGAAGGATCCTTCGGATTTCAAGAAAGGAGTTCTTTCATCATCACTTTATTGCTTTCATTCTCGAGGTGGCGGCAATGAAAAAGTCGAAATTCGCACTCGGCCAGACATTAGCAACGGTCGGCGTGCTGAGAATTTTATCGGCTGAGGAAATCCAGAACGCCCTGATAAAACATTCACGCGGAGAGTGGGGAGACTGTGATCCGAATCATCGGGCCAAAAACGAGCTCGCTTTGCGAGATCATATGAGACTGATCTCAGTCTTCCACTCCAACCGCGGAGAGAGATTCTGTGTCGTAACGGATTCCGAGCGTTTGTCGACGACAATTCTTCTTCAGGAGGAGTTGTTGATCGAATCAACATGATTGATGTGTCTTCCCTTCGAACGATCAATCGGAAGAAACGTGAGCGAGTTCCGAGGACTCATGGAGGAGTTGAAACGGACAGTTGTGATTACCGTAATTGCCAGATTGCCATAGGTGAGGCCGCGGGCCACCTCATCGATGGCAATCTCGCAATTACGCGGTGTAGTCTCGGATCGTAATCGACGCCGCTTCTTTCGATCCAAATTTCTCATCGGACTCTTTTTTCGTCCGATCTACCGGACAGAATTCGCTCCTCTCTCGAGCATTCTATTCCTTCTCCGAATCTCCCAGTTCCGGTTGTTTCTCAGACCGCACTGATTTATCAGTCGGAAAAAGCTGATCTGTTTCAAATTTTTCTGAAAATGTTTGTAACAGTTCTCTGGAAATGTCGCTTTGATTCGATGAATCTTTATCTTCCGTCAAAGCAGATGATCAGATTGTTCGAAACAACTCTCCGGAGGAGGAGAGTAATTTGCGATCTGTTTTCCGTGCTTCGGGTGTAATTTTGAAAGGATCGTCGATGTCTCGCGTGATTGCTGGCTGTTGTCTGGTATTAGGAATTGCCGCAGGCGGTTATTTAATGCTTCGGAGACGAACTGACCGCCGAGAATCCTCCTGGGGATAAAGCGGTCGAGATGGAAGAAGCCCTCACCTACGACGAACCTCCCGGCTGGATGCAGCCTGTGCGACACGCACTGGGTACTCTCTTGATAGCCGACGACCGTCACGCCGAGGCGGAAGAAGTCTACCGTGCAGATCTCCGACGGCATCCCCACAACGCCTGGTCGCTCTTGGGTCTGCAGCAGTCGTTGCAGAAACAGGACAAAATGGACGAAGCCGCGGCGCTGGCGGAGCAAGTTCGTCGCGCGTGGGCGAACTCCGACGTTTCGCCGGTGGCGAGCTGTTACTGTCATCCGGATGCTCGGGGAAACTAAGGGGAGATTCATTCGAGACTCAGCCACTCAGATTCGCGTCTGGCTCCCGACAATCGCTAGCCTGATCTTGGTCACATCTTCAAAATCTCTGCGAGAACCTGCCCCGTTTTGCTGATTGGCGATTCGGCGATGATTTCCGGTGAACCGGAGGCGACGAGATGCCCACCTTCCGGCCCCGCTCCGGGGCCGAGGTCGATGATCCAATCGGCGGCCGCGAGAACGTGCGGATGGTGTTCGATTGCGAGAATCGAATGGCCTGCTTCGATCAACTGGTGGAGAACCTTCAGCAGGAGCGCGATGTCACACATGTGCAATCCCGAGGTCGGTTCGTCGAGCAGAAAAAGCGTTGGTCCTGCGTTAGTTTTTCCGAGTTCAGCCGCAAGCTTGATTCGTTGTGCTTCTCCACCTGAGAGTGTCGGTGCGGGTTGTCCCAGTTTCAAATAACCGAGTCCGAGTTCGCAGAGTACATTCAACCGATTCGACAGCAGCGGGAAACTGGCAAAAAATTCGCATGCCGATGTCAGGCTGAGGTCGAGAATATCCGCCGCGTTCATCCCTTTGTACGAAATCGAAAGCGTCTGTGAATTGAATCTTGTCCCCCGGCATTGCGGGCAGATTGTGCGGACTTCCGGCAAGAACGGCATCCGAAACACACGTTCCCCTCGTCCTTTGCAGACTTCACAGCGGCCCACCGACGATTGAAAGCTGAATCGCGACGCGGGAAATCCCCGCAGCTTTGCTTCCCGCGTTCCCGCGAGGATGCGTCGAACTTCGTTCCAGATCCCCGTAGCCGTCGCGGGATTCGATCGCCCATTGCGTCCCAGGGGAGATTGATCGACGAATCGGACCGCAAACAAAGCTTCGGTGCCCGACAATCCTCGGCAACCGACTGTGGGTCGTTCGGTGCGATCGATCGTATTTCGCAGCGTTGGATGGAGCACATCGTGGACCAGCGTGCTTTTTCCGCTCCCGCTCACTCCCGAGACACAAGCCAGCACGCCCAACGGAATTTCGACATCGAGATTGTTCAGATTGTGACAGGCGGCACCCTCGATGCGCAGAAACGTACGAGGTATTCGTCGAGTGTTGTTGGTCGGGATAGCCTCTCCCGCGAGAGCTTGTGCTGTCGGTGACGCGGGTAGATCTTGCAATTCCTCGGGAGGGCCCGAAAATAACAAGGATCCTCCCTCGACTCCGGCGCCGGGACCAAGCTCGATGACATGATCCGCCAGCTGAATGACTGCCATATCATGTTCGACGACAATCACGCTGTTCCCCTTGTCGCAAAGCTCTTTCAGAATCGCGATCAGACGCTCGGAATCTGAGGAGTGCAGGCCGGCGGTCGGTTCATCGAGCAGATAGGCGGTACCCGAAAATCCACCCGTGAGAATCGCAGACAGCCGCGCTCTCTGAAACTCCCCCGCCGACAGTGAGGGAACGGTTCGATTGAGCTGGAGATATCCGAGACCCACGCGGTCGAGCGTGTGGAGCGATTGGCGTATTTCCGGTAATAACAGTTCGAGCACTTTGCGTCGAATCGGATCTTCCTCACGGATTTCCAGGCTCTCGAAAAACTCGCGAGCTTCCGCGACCGAACGGGACATGATGTGTGGGAACGGCTGCTCGGCAAATGTGACACGGTGACTGAACGGGCACAGCCCCGAGCCTTCGCAATCATGGCAGAGAATTGGTTGCTCGATCTCTTGCGACCAGCCTGACCCTTCGCATTCAAGGCAGGCTCCGTACGGACTGTTCGGATTGAAACTGCGCGATTCGAGGGGAGCGAACGAGAGATCGCAGTCGGGACAGGCGTAACGGGACGAGTAGAGTCGATCGTTCCATCCCCCCTCAAGTTGTTCGGCAATCAGGCAAGTTTCATTTCCTTCCCGCAGAGCCAACTCGACCGATTCGGTCAGCCGATCCTGAATTCCTGGTTTGACGATGATCCGGTCGATCACGACATCGATCGAATGCGCACGACCCGCTTTCAGTTGAGGCAATGGATCGAGTTCGCACAATTCGTCGTCGATTCGAACTCGGACGAATCCGCGATTCGCGAGCTGCTCTAAAAGCTGTTTGTGAGCACCTTTTTTTCCTCGAACGACGGGAGCGAGGATCATTACTTTGCGGCGTTCTTCCAAACGCAGAATGCGGGCGACGATCTGCTCGACCGTCTGCCGGGAGACTTCGCGGCTGCATTCGGGGCAATGAGCCGTTCCCAACTTCGCAAACAGTAATCGCAACGGAGCCGCAAGATCGGCCAGCATCGCCAAAGTATTCCGCGTCGAAAATCGCCCGCGTTGCTGCGACAGTGCAATGACGGGGGGCAGGTTGACGATCGAGCGGACGGCGGGAGGTGCCGGAATCGCAATCGATCCTCTCCCCGAAAATGCAGCCGTCTCCAGAAATCGTCTGTGTCCCTCGACAAAAATTGTATCGAACAACAGACTGCTCTTCCCGCTTCCGCTGACACCCGTAATCGCGACCAGTTTACCTATGGGAAGCTCGAGATCGATCTCTTTCAGATTGTGTTCAGACGCCCCACGGATGGAGATCGCCTGCAAAACACGATCGGTGTTGTCGAGAGTCGTTTTCATTGAGAAGCCTGACGGCGGTCGACCTGAAGAATCATGCCCTGGGGAGATTTGTTCAATCTTGAGAGTTCAGTCGTTGAGACGCAATCCCGACAGGTTGTTGTTAGAATGAGAGTCGTCCTCCAATTTCAGCCGTTGCAGTTCGTCGGCTGTCAGCACCAAAACATAATTTGCGGGAACATACGTTGTTATCACTGATTCCTCACGCGTTGCTGTTTCAGACACGGCAGCGTCTCAAAAAAATCAAGGCATCGAAACAGATCTGGGATCGCGCTCTCGCGGACGACTATCGATTAGCCGATCTGAGCGGTCTCGACAGTCATCCTGTGTTCGCTGATTTCAGGGCGGGTTGGAACGATGACGGATTGTTGTTCAACGTGCTGGTCGCGGGTAAGAAAAATAAAGTCAGGTGCGATTCCGAACAACCGCTCGAATCGGACGGCTTGCAACTCTGGATCGATACGCGGAATACACCAGGGGTACATCGGGCGAACCGATTCTGTCATCTGTTTTGTGCTTTGCCGGCCGGATCTGGGAAGAATAAACAACAACCCTCGGCCCGACAATTGGAGATTCCGCGTTGCCGCGAAGCTGCTCCGCTGGCTTCCGCCGAATCCCTTCGCTGCAAATCGAATATCAACCACGAGGGATATTCATTGAGTTTATGGATTCCTGCCGAATCGCTGAACGGGTTCGACCCCGATCAGAGTCCGTTACTTGGTTTCTACTACGCCATTCTCGACAACGAACTTGGACTGCAGACCCTCGGCATCGGACAGGAGTTTCCATATCACTCCGACCCCAGTTTGTGGCAATGCCTGGAACTCTCCGAAGTCTGAGGAATTCTCTGGTCAGACCTGCGATCGGTCGCGCGTGAGAAGAGTCTGCTACTTCTGCAACTGTTCCGGTTCTGGGGCAAAACCGTGACGCATTGTGTTTTCGGTCACGTTAAACGGAACCAGGAACTGCAACAGATAATCGGGTCCCCCCGCCTTGCTGCCGATTCCCGACATTCGCAAACCTCCGAAAGGCTGCCTTTCGACAAGCGCGCCTGTGATTTCCCGGTTCAGATACAGGTTCCCGACCAGAAATCGATCGCGGGCTTTCTTCAGGTTTTTGGGAGATCGACTGTAGAGACCACCGGTTAAGCCGTAGGGAGTTCCGTTGGCGATTTCAATCGCATGATCCAGATCGTCAGCCTTGATGACCGCCAGTACCGGACCGAAGATTTCTTCCTGAGCGATTCGTGCGTCGGGCTCGACACCGACAAAAATGTGAGGTCCAATGAACCATCCGCTTCCTTCATCTGTGGGAACAGTTCCCGCAAATTTGAGTTCGGCTTCCCCTCGTCCGATTTCGATGTAGTCCTGGATGTTGTCGAACGCATCCTTGTCGATGACCGGACCGTAGAACACACCCGGATCATCGGCAGGTCCGACCTTGAGACTCCCGGCAGCGGCGATGAGTCGATCGACGAACTGATTGTAGACCTTCTCCAGAACGATCACCCGTGAGCAGGCCGAGCATTTCTGCCCTGCGTATCCGAACGCGCTCTTGATCGTTCCCGAGACTGCTTCGTCGAGGTCGGCGTCGTCATCGATGATGATCGCGTTCTTACCACCCATTTCCGCAATGATCCGCTTGACAGAGGATTGCCGATCGTCCGTTTTCGATGCGAGTTCGTTGATCGACAAACCGACCTGCTTCGAACCGGTGAAGGCGATGATATCCACATCGGGACTGCCGACCAGTTCCGGGCCGATCTCTTCACCCACGCCGGGTAAAAAATTGATCACACCGTCGGGAAGGCCCGCATCGTGAACGATCTTCATCAACTGAGCTGCGATCACGGATGACTGCTCAGCCGGTTTCATCACGACGGTGTTTCCCGTCACCAGCGCAGCGACGGTCATTCCCGTCAGAATCGCGAGCGGGAAGTTCCAGGGGGCGATGATGACCGCCACGCCTCGCGGTCGATAAAAATAGGTATTTTCTTCACCCGGATGGTCGCACTTGCGCGGTTCATCGAGGCGGCGCATCTGGTCGGCATAGTACATGCAGAAGTCGATCGCCTCTGCGACATCGGCATCCGCTTCCGCCCACGGTTTACCCGCCTCGTACACAATCCACGCCGCCAGTTCGAAACGTTGATTCCGCATTTCGGCTGCGATCAGTTCGAGGTATTCCGCGCGATGATCGACTTCGACGTTCGCCCATTCCTTCTGCGCTCTCCGTGCGGCATCAATCGCTTCGATCGCTTGATCTTCGTTGGCTGAAGCAACCGTACCAAGAATCTGTTTGGGACGGGACGGATTGACCGACGCGAACTTCTTATTGGTATCCTCAGCCTTTCCACCGATCACGAGCAGATATTCCTCACCGAAACGATCGGAGACCTCATCGAGGGCCTCCCGCATGGCCTGACGGTTTTCGGCGATGGAGAAATCAGTGAGAGGTTCGTTCTGAAAACCGCTAACAATGGTTTCTTCGACGGGAGGCATGGACGCACCTGTTTCAACCGGGTTGGTGAATAAACGATCGAGATCGAGATCGCGATCGATGCTGAGACGCAAAAAAGAAGCGTTCGAAGTATTTTCCAGCAGGCGACGGACCAGATACGCCATACCGGGGATCGGCTCGCCGAACGGCGCATAAATCCGTACGCGATGCCCGAGACCTGCAATCGCCTCAGCCTGCTCATCTCCCATTCCGTACAACATCTGTATTTCGTAAGAACCAGGTGCCAGGTCAAGCTGCTTGACCCAAGCCAGTCCGTGTGCCAGAGAACGCAGATTGTGCGAGCCTAATGCGGGTTTCAGCCACTGGGAATGCTCCATCAGAAATTGTGTCTGACGTTCAAAGTTGGCATCCGATTCCCACTTCTGCTGATACACGGGCACAGGCCAGCCTCGATAGGCCGCATGGACCGTTTCGTAATCCCAGTAGGCTCCTTTGACGAGTCGAATTCCGATCGGCGTTCCCCGTTTTTGGACCCATTCGAGCAACTGGTGCAAATCGCGATCGGTGTCGGTGAGATACGCCTGAATCGCGATGCCCGCATCCGGAAAATCGCGAAACTCGTCTTCCATCAGGATCTCCTGAAAAATCGAGATCGTGAGATTCTTGTAGGAGTACTGCTCCATATCAACGTACACGAACGCATCGTGTTCGCGGGCGGCTCGCAGGATCGGACGCAATCGGCGTTTGACCGTCTCCGACGTGCCGGCCGGATCGATCGGGTGGAACTGGCTGTCGAGCGACGAGAGTTTCAGCGAAACATTGATCCGGGGAACGGGACCGAATTGATCGTTGTCCAGAATCGTGTTGACAGGCCACTGAGCGGTCTTGGATCCCAGCTCGGAGATCATGTTCAGATAGGCTTGCTGGTAAGCATCCGATTCGGCCTCCGTCAGAACTGCCTCACCCAGCAGATCGAGCGTGAAAGCGTAGCCGTTGTCGCGGAGTTGCTGCACCGATTGGAATACTTCACCGGGTCCGTGACCTGCAATGAACCGGTCGGCCATGCGACGAGCATTATTTCGGGCGTTGTAGGCCACCGCACGACCGAGGACGGTATTCGGTTTGCTGAGGTCCAATCCCAGTCGCGCCGCCCACGGAAGGCGGTCTCGGACCTCTTCGAAATATTCCTGCAAGTGTCGAGTGACCGAGACGTGATCTCGCAGCATTGGCAGAACGTCGACGAAGCGGAACATCTGGATTTTGACCGACTCGTCGGTCATCGCCCAGTCGAGAATCCGGTCATCCCACCAGCGGCGTTCGAAGACCGACGGACGACGATGATGCAACCGCTCCCGGATCTCGGCTCCCAGTCGCCGGGTCTCCTCCTCGATTGTGTTAGATAAATGTGCCGCCTTGCCTGTCGCCACGCTGACATCTCTCCTGCTGAAACTGTACTCCCTCGATAGTTACCAGTCGTGTCCGTCGCGCGTCAACAGTACCCGAACTCGAATTGCAGACGAATTCGCATTTTATCGAATCCCAACAGATTCGGAAACGCTCTCGCTGTGTTGATCTCGTCGCTGGGTAAGTATGCCCTTCGCACGTCCGGTAGAGTAGCAGGAACTTGTGGTCATCAAGATCGAAAACGTCACCCCGAAGTTCAGCGGCGAACTCAGCCGCACGAGGCCCATGCCCAACCCCTCCAGAATTCGGCGTAGAATTCGTCGGTGACTTCCCGGATTGTAATGCTGTCACCGTAACGGCTTGGCCGTTCTTCTCCGGCCTGGAATTCGTCTTAATCTTGCTTCCGAGTCACGAGAGCGGCGTCAGGGTTTGCGCACCCCCCAATAAAATCTTCCCTCTCACCGTTTCGCGCCATTGTCCGCTTGGGTGAGGTATTAGCGAGGAAGTCAGGGTAAGGTTTCTCATGTTTCTTTCGCGGGTTGCTTTCAGCAACAAGATGACTCACCATCCGCTCCCGAATCCGCCCGGACTCTCGCTTCCAGACCGAAGTCCGTATCGTATCACCCCGCGAACGCCGTCCAAGCACGTTTCTCCACGCTGGCTCGCAACTTCCACAAATCCTCCGCCGCCGTTGCGCAACAAAGTCACCTTTGGTAGAGGACGCATACGAAAGCGGAAAGCCGGGGGAATGTCAAATGTCAAAATCCGTAACACTTCAGCCATCTGAAGTGATTTTAGCTGTGAGTGGTGGAAGTTGTCCGGTGAGGAGGTATTGTTCCAGGGCGGTCACGACCGTGCGGATGGGGTCGTGGCCGCGTTGTTTTAGGGTGCGAAAGACGCTCATCAGCACGGCTTGGCAGTCGGCTCCGTGTCGGCTGCGGTT
>DATKCB010000354.1:0-4088 GCA_035513495.1 Planctomycetaceae bacterium
CCAGCCTCGATAGGGCACCGCACTCGAAAACGATCCGGTCAGGCAGAGCGTGACCCAGATACTTCCGTCCTTGTCGAACTTCGAACCGAATGCGTACTCGTGGTAATCTCCGCTGATCCCCCACCCGTCGGACACCGTCACAAATTCGTCGGCGACGCCGTCTCCGTCGGTATCGCGAATCTTGGAGACTTCGCAGCGGTGGGTGCAATACAACCAGCCATCCCGCCAGGCGAGTCCGAGCACTTCATGCAGACCGTGCGCGAAGCGGGTCAGTTTGACGTGGCTGACGTCTTCGCTCCAGGCATTCTCGGCGATCCAGACTTCTCCCCGCCGCGTCGCGATCGCGAGTTTGCCGTCGGGAACGGGCTGAATCGAGCCGACTTCGAGAACCTCCCCTTCGGGGAGCGGGAGCGGGGTCAGCGTGTAGTAGTCTGACTCCACCGGCGCGGCTTCCTGCGCCGTAGCGAGAGACGGTAGCAGACATAGGACGGAAAGAACGGCATATCGCATGAGACGATCCAGAACCAGAGCTTTAAGTTTTGAGTTGAAAAGTCGATTACCACAAATAATCAACAACGAATTTTGCCTGGGTGCCTGCGAACGTGACGGGGATCAGCAATTCCTTGCGTCCTCCCGATTCACGCAAAACCGCGTTCGCGGGAACTTTCAATTTGAGAATTCCGTCGATTTGAAACAGTTCGTCGGAACGCTGTTCGATGTTGCCGGCAGCAATACGAAAATAGAGATTCAGCGGAACCGGTTCCTTCGTCACCAGCGAGATCTCGCGTTTGAACGTCGCGTCCCGCTCCCCTTTGACGGGCTGAGGAAAATCGATGACTTCGATCTCTTCGAACGAATAGCGAAACCTCGGTTGTCCTTTTTCGTTCAAGGTGTACCCTCGGAAATGAAATCCGCTCTCGCGCGGTTGTCCGTTCGGCCATTGGGTCTCGAGGCTTTCGAGGTTTGCGAACGGAATCCCTTCCACGAGTTTGATCAGATGATCTCCCAGCGGAGTCTGATTTCCCGATCCTCGGCCCTCCCAATGCCTGGCAGCGTCGATGAACGCTCCATGCCAGATGTACCGAATCCCGAATCGTTCGGCGTCGAACGTCAAATGAGCCGCCTCGGGATAGCCGATCGCAATCGCCCGCGGACTGTGCCCTTCGAGAAAATTGCGATAGATGATCGGTTTCTCTTTCGGTTCCAGCACGATCGATTGTCCCCCCAGTCCGAGTGGAATCGCGGCGTTGGGTCCGTCGGCGAGATAGAGCCACATGGCCGTAAGCTGCTGCTGGGTATCGCCATCGAGGACGTCGGGCAGAATCGTCCGGCCGTTCGGCCATGCGGTCGGCATCCGTGTTCCCCGGCGATATTTCTGGGGATTGATCATGTAGCGGTTGAACCAGTCTTCGCGCAACCGGTTTGTCATCGATTGCAGATTGAGCGCCTGAATTCCGCTCGATTGGCTGTTGCCGAACGGATGGCATTTCACGCAGGACATCCCTTTCTCGCCGACCATCATGCGGCCTTCCGACTTGATGCGATATTCGGGTTGCGAAAATTCGGCGCGGGGAGACGTTTCCTGGCGATCCAGTTCGGGAAAGGCAGTCAGCAATGGGCTGACGTGATCGGCACCGAATTTCGGCATCCGGGTCAGCATGTAGGGACGGTCGCTGGCTCCCTGATTCAAAATGTGTTTGAGCCAATTGTCATTTAACTTGTCACCGGCACCGGTCAGCGAAGGCGGGATGCGTCCCTCGTCACCCATTTCGGGAATCGTCCCCTGAAACTCGGCTTCCCGTTCGCGTTCGACTCCGCCGATTCCGTTGCGATCGTGACACGCATAGCAGTTGAACGTCGCCATCGTTCGAAACACGACCTGTTCACCCTTAGGTTGTTTGAGAGAACCGAGCGATTTCAGCGTCGAGGAAATCGCCACGATCTGCCGTTCGTTCAGCGAATAATGAGGAGTGTTCCCGGTTGTTTTGTTCGCCATACAACCTGCGGCGGGGTTCAAATCGGCCAGCGGTTTGGGCTTGAGTGTCGATGCGAGCGGTTTATCGTTTTCCTTCAACTGATGGCAGTTCGCGCAACCGACCGAGGTGAACAGCTCGCGGCCTTTCGCGACAAGTGTCCGATCGATTCGAAATCCTTCGGGCGCGGCAGCAGGCTTTTCTTTTCCAAGCGTCATCATGCTCTCGAGCGATTGCAGCGACGTTTTCGGCCCTTTGATTCTGGCTTCGAGTGTCCATTCGCCGCCCCCTTGAAAGTAATCGACGATGACGTGGTGCGGTCCGGATTCGAGCGGATAATTGGATGTTTTGTTGAGGCTATGTGGATGAATGCCGTCGACATCGACGACCTCATCGCCGTCGATCCACAACTTGCTGCCGTCGTCGGAACCGAGTTCAAAGTCGTATTTTCCGGAACTTTCGATCTGCAGATATCCCTCGAACCGAATTCCGAAGTTGTTGGTCTTGCCCGCGACTCCCAGATCGAACCCGGTTGAAGTTCCGGTGGCGATCGGTTTCAGCGCAGCAAAGTCGGGAATTTTGTCCCAGCTTCCCTCGTAGACTTTGTAAGCGATGTTGGCCGGAACATCGACGTCGCGCAGAAAATAGTTCGCCAGTTCGCGGGCTTCCTCGTCTTTCAGATTCAAGCTCGGCATGCGGCCCGACGGACGGGTCGCATGAGGATCTTTCAGGAACTCCGTCAGACTCGGAATCGAATATTTCGTATCGAGTTTCCCGAGTGGAACCGACGTAGCCAGATCGGGTGCTCCTTCCTTACGACTTCCGTGACACGCCACGCAGCCCAGTGTGTGATAATGGTTTTCGCCCTTACCGACCGCGACCGCGTTCGGACCGACTTCATGTAACGAACCGGTTGTTGCGAGAAAATGAACCAGAGCTTCGACGTTCTGTGCCCGTTCAGTCTCATCGAGACCTGCAAAGAGTGCAGGCATCAAACTCCCCGGTTTGGCTGATTGCGGATCCGCGATGAAAGCTCGCAGGTGTTCCAATTGCACACGCGAACCGACTCCGTCGAGGATCGGCGCTGTTCGTTCGAGCACTCCGAGATCATTTCCTCCCGTGTGACATTTCACGCAACTCAACTCGCCGAGCAGATAACTCCCGGCTTCGAGATCACGCGAATTATCCTCCGAAAAAAAACGTTCGAAGGCGGGCAAGCGGGGATGCTCTGCAGAGAGAATCCCGTATCCGCTGACCTGACTCAATAACACGCACGCAAAGAGAAATCGCCGTAACATAAATACTTCCGTGAGAACGATTTGGAACAGATCAAAAAATGCCGATCGAAAACAGAAGCACAGAAGTCTAACCTCTCAGCGAACCCGATCGCAACTTGGAACTTCATCCGATTCGAGAATTGACTGGAGGAGATCGGGTAAAAGGCACACAGTTCTCGAAACATCGTGGCTTGAGAAGTGTTATAATGAGCCACCGCTTACCGAGTTTTCTCAGTGAACTTTTCAGGGAGTCTTCGAGATGCACAATCGATCCGAGTTCAGCCGCCGTCTGTTCGTCAAACAGATGGCTTTTGCCGCCGCCGCGTTCTCGACTCCCGGACTGATGGCCGAAGAATTAACGCCAACCCCCAAAATGACGGAAGGACCGTTCTATCCCGACAAACTTCCGCTCGATACCGACAACGATCTGATCGTGCTGAATGATTCGCTGACTCCGGCGATCGGCGAGATCACGCATCTCTCGGGCCGCGTGCTGAATGCGTCCGGCGAACCACTCCGCAATGCGTTTGTCGAAATCTGGCAGGTCGATCATAACGGAGCCTACATTCATTCCGCCGATCCGCGGATCGGGAACCGCGACACGAATTTCCAGGGATACGGTCGATTCCTGACCGACGCGAAAGGACAGTATTACTTCCGGACTGTCAAACCCGTTCCGTATCCGGGACGAACTCCTCACATTCATTACGCCATCAGCAAAAACGGACACCGGTTGTGGACGACGCAGATGCTGATCAAGGGGCACGAGCAGAACGAGCGCGACGGAGTGTTTCGCCAGATTCAGGATCCCAAGCTTCGCGAACTCGTGGTGGCCGAC
>DATKCB010000355.1:0-3132 GCA_035513495.1 Planctomycetaceae bacterium
GCAGGGCTGGAAGTCCGACAAGAACGCACAATTTGTCAAAAATAGAATCGAGGTATTTCTCAATCCCGGCGTCGCGACCGAAGGGGACGAGTTTGCTGAGACGCACTACGTTGGCATCGCCGGACTCGGTGAGGACGCCGCCGAACTCCCCGTGAACGACAAGAAGGCCGGCATGTTCGGCTACGACCGCAAGACCAGTTTCCGAGACATCACCGACGGAACTTCCAACACGATGATGGTCTCGGACGCCACGAAAAAACTGGGTTCGTGGGCGGCAGGTGGGGATGCGACGCTCCGAGGGCTGACGAAAGCTCCGTACGTCAACGGACCCGACGGTCTCGGCGGTCCTTGGGCCGGTGGGATGAATGTCCTGATGGGTGACGGCTCCGTCCAGTTCATCTCGGAAAACATCGACAACGGAATCATGGAAGCTCTCTCCACGATCCGGGGAGGAGAAGCGGTGAATCTTCGTTAAAATCCCTTGGCGTCAACTCGTGTTCTTTTGAGTGAAAAAGTAGGAAACGTTGGAAAAGTGTGAAAAGTTGAACTGATCACACTTTCATACAACTTTTTAACTTTTCCTACTTTTCGCACGTTTTCTACTTTCCCACTCCCATCTGTCTGGTTGCGTCAACAAGCCGCACTGTCACCTCCATGCCCGATAAACCTTGCATCTGCAGTTTCGAGAGCCGTCGCGCGAGCGAGATGGCGGCCCTGATTGAGAATTTTGGCGGCGATCCGTTTGTGGCCCCCTCCATGCGGGAGATCCCTTTGGAGGAGAATCCGCAAGCTCTGGAATTCGCGGAGCGCTTATTCGCCGGAGAGATCGACATCGTGGTGCTGATGACGGGTGTCGGCACACGACAACTGGCCGAAGTCGTCGCGACGCGCTCTCCGCTCGAAGATTTTCAGGAGGCTCTGCGCAACTGTACGATTGCGATTCGCGGACCGAAACCGGCCGCCGTACTCAAGGAGTGGAACATTCCATACGCCGTCCGCGCGCCCGAACCGAACACCTGGCGGGAACTGCTCGACGAAATGCAGACGCATCTCGATCTGCCAGGCAAGCGGATCGCCGTGCAGGAGTACGGCATTTCGAACGAAGAGTTTCTGCAGTCCCTCAGGGAGCGGGGCGCGAGCGTCGAGTCGGTCGTAGTTTACCGCTGGGCGCTGCCGGAAGACCGGACTCCGCTCGAACGCGCGATCCGGAAGACCTGCGACGGAGAATTCGAGGCGATTCTGTTTACCAGCGCTCAGCAGATCCGAAACGTCCTGCAAGTTGCAGAGGAACTTGGAACGGCCGATCGCTGGAAAGAAGCTGCGAACCGGACGCTGATTGCGTCGATCGGTCCGACTTGCAGCGAAACACTCTCAGAGTGCGGTTTTACCATCGGCTTCGAGGCGTCCCCTCCCAAGATGGGGCATCTCGTGCGAGGCACGCTGAGCGCGCTGTCTCAGCGAACGGAACCCGCGATTCGCAACGATCAGCCCATGTAGAGCGAGTTGAACACCAGCCAGCGCGCGGAAACCAGCGTGCAGACGATGCACATCCACCACGAGGCGAGTTGTGCGGAACGAAATTTTCTCAAACCGATAAACAGTCCGGCGGCCAGCAGGGTCGCCGCCATTTTGAACTTGACCAGCGACATGGGGTCGCTGAGCAGACTCGAACCGACCGGATTGAGTTCGTTCATCAGCCCGACCGAGGAGGAGAGGATCGTCCAGGCCAGATCGAGCCCCGACATGACGACGATCAGGATCACGGAATACCGGACCGACTTCGAAAGCTGCGCGGCCCGCATCTGTTCGGGAAGGAGTTGAGCCATACTCGGATTGAACGCCAGCAAATAACCCACAGCCAGCACCACGACGATCATCCCGACAAGCGTGAGCGGATACGAATAGTTGTCCATCACGGCTTCGGCGGTGAGCAGTCTGGCCGCCTTGGCTTTCGTCTCTGTCAGGAAATCCAGACGTTGCCGCATTCTCTTCGCTTGAGCTCCGGAAACCTCGACCTGAAGCAACCATTGGGACCACTGTTCCCGATCTTCGGTGGGGGGAAGCAGTTCCAGCAACGCGGGGATTTCTGCGCGACGTTTGTTCTGTTCGAACAGAAGAATCGAGAACAACATTTCATCCGCTTTCTCACTGAGCCAGACCATCGGCCGTCCCGAAAACTTGACGGCGAACCGATCGGAGTCGAGCTCCATGTAGAGCGAATTGGCGTCGAAGGGTGGGATGTTTTCGGCATCGACTGTTTCCGATGCCGCGTAATCCTCGAGAGGGATGTCGTTCAAATAAAAGTCCCCTTCTCGTCGTTCAATTCGATAGGGGGGGCTCACAAACTGGCCGTCGATGTAGGCAAACCCAAACTCGGTTTCATAGAGGAGGGGTTGTTTTTTGCGTTTAGGAACTCCGCGGAGTTCGCGCCTCGATCCGTCCTCGTTAAAGGCATCTCCCTGAAGAGATCCGTTACGAACCGCACCCGGGCGAAATCCTGTACCGCGAAATTGCCCGTTTCGTGCGGCACGGCGCGAGCGGGAGGGGGATTGTTCTTCTGCGGTGAGCTCGAATTTCTCAACGAAATTGGGAGGATCCGGCTCGATCCGATTGATTTCAGGTTCTGTGGAATAGACCGGAAACTCGAACCAAAGCGCGATTGTCGCGCACAGCAGCAATCTCTGGAGCATGAATGGAGACCTTGAAGAAACCTGACGTTAACACCGCTCGCGAGCTTGGTAAACACGCGACACTCGTTTGAGTTCTGAACTATTCGCAAATTGCACAAGATTTTCCCGGTCGCAGACTCACCGGGTGCATGGCAGTTCCGTGGTGCTTAAGACGAGAACCGGATTTCAGTTGCACTTCAGGAGAGACGAACCCGGTTCCCGAAATCAGCGGCTTCGAGCGGGAGGAAACAACCGGGTATCGAAGTGGAGAGCTAGCGGCGGATATTCTTGAGCACACTGACCATCGCCTCGTCGAGATCGTCCCAGTCCTTGCCGAAAAATTGTTCGAATTCGGCAATTCGTTCTGCGGGAGAAGGGTACTCCAGAATTTTTTTCTCGGTGATGTGTTTGAGATAGGCAGTGTAGTCTTCGCGGCGGCGTTTGATCAGGTAATACGTCAGTC
>DATKCB010000356.1:0-7319 GCA_035513495.1 Planctomycetaceae bacterium
GGTCGCGGTATGATGCAGGACAATGTATTTCCAGGTTCTCGTTTGTGAGGTACAGTCCCACTCCTCGGGAGCGGAACCATTCCGATCCGATTCCGTTCGCGACTCCGTCCCGCTTCCCGGTAACTCGATCGTCCGGGATTCGATCCGTTGCCGAGGCGTTTCGACGGAAGGTTGTGGCGGACTCATCGATTGAGTCAAGCCACCCATCCAACTGAAAAGAGCGGCCACCACTGTGAGGAGTCCCACAACTCTCGCGATCATACGCCTCTCCTTCCCTGGAAAAATCCCGCTTCCTCCGGAAACAGGCTCGTTGCGAAGCGAGTTTCGTTTCGACAACTGCATGAACTTTAATTCTCGTGTTAAATCGTGTCAACGTGGGGTCTTCGGGAGATGCTCGGCGCGCGAAGCAGGTGGGGAATTCCTGAAAAAAAAGCGTTAAACTGTAATCGTCAGGCAAATTGATCGTTTTTGAAAAGGGCCTTAAAGTTTACGGAGACCACCCTAACCCCCCGACCTTTGCGTTGTACCCGTTTCTTTCCGATTTCAGAGAATTCGAATTGTTCTTACTCAAGTCCCTCAAGTTTGCCCGCTCACACATCGACTCCCCGGTGGGTTCGATGACTGATGAAAACCGGGTGACTTTCATTCAATCAGAGGTTGTCCCATGAAGCTCGAGCGTGCGGATTCACACCGGATCGATCTCTTGATCCCCCGGGAAGAAATCGCTTCCAGAATTCTCGAAATGGCGGTACGGATCAATCGCGATTACGAGGCTCGGGAACTCACGATTGTCGGCATCATGTCCGGAGCGATTCTGTTCGTGGCGGATTTAATCCGGACGCTCACACCTTCGATCAGACTCGAAACGCTCAATGCTTCCAGCTACCGCGGTACAGAGACGACACCCGGCCAACTCGAACTGAACGCCGAAACAATCCCCTCGCTGAAAGACCGGCACGTTCTGATTGTCGATGACATTCTCGACACCGGACAGACGCTGCAAGCGGTCACAGCGGATCTGGCATCCAGAAATCCCGCCTCGTTGAAGTCCGCCGTGCTGTTATGGAAATCCGGACGGACAGAGAACGGCTTGACTCCCGATTACTTCGGCTTTGAGATTCCCGACCGATTCGTCGTCGGTTACGGACTCGATCACGACGGTCTGTATCGCAATCTGTCGGACATCTGCGTGCTGACTACCGACGCATGACCGGGCGCGTGCGTCCGGCTCGATCCGGGGGTACCGCGAGCGAGCATCGGGACTGCGGTCTCGTCGATTTATTCCCGTGCCCATTCTGGAAGATCGCGACTCGTGGAACTCACCTGCTTCTGACTCTCCCGCGATTCGAGCAGATTCGCCCATTCGAGAGATTCCTGTCCGAGGGTGTCGGACTTCGGTGATTCGGCGCGTGCAACCGTGGCCTGGCTGCGAGTCGCCTGATTGACGATCGTGACTCGATGGCCGCCCGGAATCTCTTCACCTTCCTCAATCGAGATCCGCACTCCATTCGGTCCGCTCATTTGAAGCGAGGCAGCGATCGCCGCGATTTCGTCAGCCGTCAAGCTGACTGGTTTCACCAGAGTGGAGGGATCACGCAGAGAACGATCCGATTTTTGAACCGCTGCCGCTTCGCGTATTTCTCGATCGCTCCCGGCGAGAAGATCAGCCGGAACGCTCCCCGGAGACTGAGTTGACGGGAGTTTTGCCACAGAGTTCGCGGTACGATAGAGCGAACTCAACGCGAGTTGATCGAGCAGCGTGTGAATTTCGGAAAGTCCGGCATACAGCCCGGTGTTATTATTTTTGTCGGCAGCCATGCAGATGCCGATCAGTTCTCCTCCCCGATTGAACAACCCGCCTCCCGAGCGCCCGATGACGGGAGCATGCGTGCATTCGGTAATGCTCTTGCCGACGTAGCTGTCGACCGATTTGACGAACATCTGCCATTTGGTCGGATCTTCGCCGTGACCGCAACCCATGCTGGCGACAAGATCGCGTGGCCGGACCGCCTTGGGATCGGAGGCAACGCGAGCACAGGGAAGAATCTTGTGTGGCGCAAACGCAATCAGGCCGACATCGGCACGGTCGTCGAAGCGCACGAGACGCGCCTGATAGGTTTGCGCCTGGCCGTTCTCGAACACATCGACTGCGATCTTCGTCTGTGCGTTGCTGTGCCGAAACAGATGGCCGCAGGTGATCGCCAGCGTGCGATCGGAGGTACTCTCGATAATTGTTCCCGTCCCTTTTCCGATCGAGCCGTCGATGTTCACACTCAGGCGAACCGTGGCCTGTTCGGGATCGGCCGCACCCGATTTTGTCGCCGGAGGAGCCTCATTCTGTCCTCGAATCGCTTCGATCTCTTCGGGATTGATCGTTTTCGGTTTACCGAGAAAGGGGATCGGAATTCCTGCGATTCGTCGCGGACCGTCCGTCTGGGCAACTATCGCTTCCGTTTCCTCGACCTCCTCGGTTTGTGGAATCTGAGCCAGCAATCTTTTCAGACTCGACTCGCTCTGTATCCCCTGGACGCGGGTTCGTTCTTTGCCGTCAATGATCAGCACGAACTGCGGAATGGAATCGATGTGATACTTTTTAACCAGTTCGGGGTGCTCGCTGACGTCGATTTTTCGAATCGGATATCCCTGCCGTTTCAGCTTTTCGACGACCGGAGCCACCGATTGACAAGGACCGCACCATTTTGCTGTGAAATCCAGAACTTCTCCCTGGGGAGCTCCATTGATCGTAAACATTCCCAGGATCAGAGCGGAGGCTGCATTCATTTCATGACTCCGGAGGTTCGCGAATTGAAAACGCACCGGCAACATCGAAATGTCAAACGAACAGACGGCTCCATTCGGGAACAATCGGATCCCTGCATGTGTCGGCGTCCTTGCCGGTGAATTTGTAAAAATGGAAAAGAGAGAGAAAAGATTACAATCGTCAATTCAAAACCGGCAATCCTTGCCGATTGCGAATCGGGCGGTTTGTAGGGGAAATTCCCAAACGTGACAAGACCTTGTCGAGACCGCCCGTTTCATGATGCTCAAACAGAAGCAGATCGCGTGCCAACCGATCAGATTCATAACGGGTCAGGCGATGGGTCCAGACAGCCTGCCCTCTTCATCCCAGTTCGGGAAGCGGCTTGTAGTCACCGACGATGTATTGCGGACGACCTGAGTAGTCCGGCATCGTGAGCGTGGACGAATCCACGCCCATGTGCTGATAGAGCGAAGCAAAGACCTCGCCGAAGTGAACCGGTCGGTCGGCGATTTCGGCTCCCAGCCGGTCGGTCGCACCGATCACCTGGCCGGTCTTCCAGCCACCACCGGCCAGCAGCGCGCAACCGACCTGCGGCCAATGGTCGCGTCCGGCGTCCTGGTTGATGCGCGGTGTTCGACCGAACTCGCCCCAGGCTACGACCGCGACATCCTGATCCATCCCCCGTGCGTAGAGATCCTCAATCAGCGCCGAAAGACCCTGATCGAATTGAGGAAGATGCGTATCCCTAAGTCCGTTGAAGTTGTTGCTGTGAAAATCCCAACGCCCGAAATTGAGCGTGACAACCCGCGCTCCGGCTTCGACCAATCGGCGGGCGGTCAGAAAATGCTCCAGATTTCGCGGAGCACCGTCTCCGTAGTTTTTCGAGTCACCTTGACCGTAGCGTTCGCGAACCTCAGCGGGTTCCTTCGAAAGGTCGAGTGCTTCGGCGAGTTTACTGGAAGTCAAAATGTCGATCGCCTGCGCGTTGAGCGTGTCCATCCCGTCCATCGCTCCGCTCGCATCGAGATCGCGGCGAATCGTATCGACGCTCGCGAGAAGCTGTTTGCGGGATTTCAGACGGTCGAGAGAAATCCCGTTCAACACCATGTCTTCCCGGCTCGGCCCGGACGGGCGAAACGCCGAATGTCCCACACCCAGAAATCCCGCATGTCCCGGCGATCCGTAAGGAGGATGTCCCGTATTGGGTGAGAGACCGAGGAAGGGAGGCACTGCGGGGTTCGTCGGTCCCTGCAATTTCGAAATGACCGAACCGATCGCCGGCCAGCCGCCGGTCGGCTGATTCTGGAACGACTTCCCCGTATAGCAGATGAACGAATCGTGCGCTCCATTTGGGGATCCGTACATCGAGCGGATCGGAACGATCTTGTCGGCAGCCTTAGCCAGTCCCGGCAGATGCTCGCAGAGATCCATTCCGGGAACGCGGGTAGAGACCGGCCGAAACTCGCCCCGGATTTCGTCGGGAGCGTCCATTTTGAGGTCGTACAGATCCTGATGTCCGGGAGCGCCGCACATGTAGATCATGATGACCGCTTTGTGCGATTTCTTGCCCGCGTGCTGTTCGGCCCGCAGAATCTCCGGCAGTGTGAGCGTCGAAAGGCCGCCGAAGGCCAACGAACCGATCTTCAGGGCCTCGCGGCGCGAAACGCCGTCGCAAGTCTGAAACGAGTCTCCGAACAGATTCAACATAGCGGGATCCGTGAGAAATCAGGTGGGATTTTGTGGAGGGAACGCAGCGGGGAATCTCGCTTGGATTATACCCCGAACGAGAGGGCAATTCCCAGTCCAATCTGGAATCGGGACTGATCCCGCAAAGTTTCATCGATCCCGACTTGTTCCCTCGTCACCCGTCAGCAGAAAAATCACTGCGATCTCGTCGCGATAGATTTTCGTCCAGGCGGGGTTCTCTTCGAATATTCTGATCAGACGGCGCTGGCGGCCATTTTGCAGGACCGCCGCGCTGAACGGGTATTTCTCAAGAACCGCTTCCCAGCCCGGTTTGAGTTTGATCAGCGTCATGTAATCCTGCCACACTTCCGGGGGAATGTACGTCACGTGCGAATTGACGAACACCGGCAGGGCTGCCCGCGACCGCCAGATCATCCAGTCGCCCCATTCCATCGTATTGAGGATCAGCACCTGCTCCGGTACTTCGAGCAGTATTTCGGTCGCGTCGATCGGGGTCTGGAAACTGTACGGTGACGATCGAAAAAACGAGTCGGCGAACAGAGCAACCGTGATCATCAAAAGTATCAGCGGACGACCTGCGGACGTCTCGCGATGGAAGAAGCCGCTGAACTTGCGGAACCGTGCGCTGCGGGAGACCGCGCCCTCCAGCAGGGAATTCAGATGCGGAGCCAGCGCAACGACATACAACGGAGCGAACCAGACGATATACCGGGACGTTTTGACCGTCATCACAGCCAGCACGAGTACGGGGAGCCAGTCGCGCCAGCGCAGCGTCTGCTTCGAAAACTTTACTGTGACGATGCCGAGAATCGTCGCGACGACGAAGACCGTTCCTTGTTTGGGAGTCGACCAGAGCGGCTTCCATTCAATCAGGTTGTAGAGATTCGGGGAGGAGGAAAAGGTCACGACTTCCCGATACAGAGCAAGTCCGTAGGGATTGATCAATCCCGCAAGCAGTGCGATCGCAAGCAGGACGGCCGTGTCGAGAACGACAGGCTTCAGCGAGCGCGAAGTTTCCGAATTCTGCTTGCGAAGTCGATCGAGAAACTCCCCTGCCCCGATCATGCCGATGGTCACAGGTCCGAGCACGAACGATCCGTGCAGATTTGCCCAGACCAGAATCAGAATTCCAGCCATCAGACACAGCTTCCCGTTTCGACGAGTGCCGGAATCGCGCGCTCTCAGAACATGCAGCAACAGACAGAAACAAACCATCCCCGCAAGTTGCGGACGGATGAGGATCAGTTGTTGGTATTCCAGGCTTCCGAACAGCAACATCGCGGCGAAGCCGATCAACGGCTCCCCGGTCTCCCGGACCGTCAACCAGTAGATTGAGGCGAAGAGAATGGTACACAGAATCGCATACGACATCTGCAATCCGAACGGCCCGGCCGCGTGATGAATTCGAAACCCGAGCCACTGCGTCAGCCACGAGTGGGTAACGAACGGTTCGTCGTGGGAAAGTTTCAGAAACGGTTCGGCCGGGGGAAAGCGGCCCTCTTCGGAATAATAACGTCCGTACACGAGATGCCCCCACAAGTCGGTGTGCGAAAGCGGAACGCGGAGACAGACCGCGAAGAATCCCACCAGCAGCACCCAGGCCAACAGGCTTCCATAATTGTCGCGGTGGGTGGGGAGAGTCATGATCGGAACGAACCTGCGAGCGGATGTCTCGACAGACTAACGAGCCTGTCGCGTCGCGGGAAGAAGCCCTCGCGAAAAAAACTCCGGCCGCCGCGGGTCGAGCGGGCGACAAATCGCCGGATCCGGGTTCTCGTGACTTCAGGCGATCGCTTTACGTTCGCCGCGTTCGTCTTCTTCGGAGTCTGTTCCGAGCGACCCCATCAACCGGTCGAGATCGCCCGCAATTTCCCTCTGCGAGAGCAACAGCGATTCGGAGAGTGAAGGCACCTTCGAACCTCGGCTGGCCGCCTGCACTCGTTCCGTTTCCAACGACTGCGTGAGCAGTTCCAATTGCTTGAGTATGGAAGCGAATTCGGGAGCATCGGCCTGAGGTTGGGGAGCGGGAAACGGTATCGTGGGCGGTTCCTGTTCCGCGGCCAGTTCTTCCTGCATCTCTCGCACGGCGGAGAGCAACTGCTGCATTCCCGCTCGTTCTCTCGATTCGTAGCGAGTGATCTGGCGGAGTTCGTCGTCCAGCAGTCCGATCAGTTCTTCTGCCGAAAGTTCTTCCAGAGGCCGTTCGAGATGATCCGACACATCCGACATTTGAGAGAGGTCGAAGTGCGGTCCGTTCAGAGCCCGAGCTGTGGGTTCCACTTCCTGACAATGAATCACGAATTCGAACGTCCCGATGCGGAGCGACTCGCCTCCATGCAGCAGAGCGAACCGCACGCGCTTGCCGTTCACTTGGACGGGAGGGACTTCCTCGAAGACATACACCGCGATTTCCCGCAATCCGACGTCGAGCCAGGAATGAATCTCGGGCATGTCGTGTCCGCCGAGACGCAGCCAGCATTTTTCACCCCGTCCGACGCACAATCGTCCGAGCGGCAACGGGCGAAGACGATGGTTGGTTTTCCCTTGCAGAACTTCCAGGGAAAATCGCCGTTCGGTGCGGAGAGTGCGACTTCCCGAAGCATGGGACTTGGAGCTGGTTCTCGAAACGGAACTCATACGGACCTCTCTCAACATCGTGTTGAGTCAATCGACGGGAACGGTCTTCCGAAGAAAACCGACTGAGACCTCCAGCCGCAGATTTGAGAACGGTTTCCCGTCCCTGTTTTGTTTCGACCGGAGAAAGAGGTCGAGTTGAGGGTTTCGAGTGAATCCGACAACTCCTTCGCAACACGCTCAATCGCGCTCAGATGACTTTGACGTCTTTACAGAA
>DATKCB010000357.1:0-4202 GCA_035513495.1 Planctomycetaceae bacterium
ACCGCTTCGTCCGCAAGCCTTGTTGAGCCGGGAAGTGCTGAATCCGAATACGGGACAACCGGAAACACCCTTCTTCACCGTCAAAGAGCAAACGGAATCGAGCGCCACCTTCATTCGGCACGTCCCCGAGCCGGAAGAAGCGGAAACGTATCATGTTGCCGAAATTCAAGAAGTTGCATATCCCGACCGAGCGAGCATGCTCAAAGCTCTGCTGCGGGGAGAAGTCGATCTGCTGGCGGACGTCGCTTTGCAACACGTCAATGCGTTACGAGATCACCCTTCCTGGATCACTCATCAATATGCCCTGCCGCGCACGCATCTGCTCCAGTTTCATCCGTCGAGCCTGCCGTTCCGTAGTCCCGAACTTCGCCGCGCGTTGTTGTACGCACTCAATCGCAACGAAATGCTCGATCAGATCGTGCTGAAGGACTTGCCGAAGCAATGGGGGCGTATTGTGACGGCCCCCTTCTCGACAAAGAGTTACGCCTACAGTCCGCAGTCTCGCGCGGTCGTGCCCGATATGCGCGTCGGTCTCTCGCTCGCACTGGCGGCCGCCAAAAACAACGACAATACTCTCCCCGTCCTGCGGATGATCGCTCCGCCCGACGACGAACTGAAGCCGGTCCTGGATGAAATGATCGAGCGCTGGAGACGAATCGGCTTGCAGGTCAGACTGCTGAATGACGAAGAGTCGAAAGCCGGGGAATGGGACATCGCTTATCGTACGATTGTCATGCCCGAGCCGCTGATCGAGCTCTGGCCGTTCCTCACGCTCCGCAATTCCGCACGTGTGACCGATCTGCAACTGCTGCCCGGCTGGTTGCGTCAGCGGTTGATCGAACTCGACCTGATCACCAACTGGGACGATGCGACCGCGCTGTTGCATCGGATTCACGAGAACCTCTGGGAAGAAGTGTTTTATATTCCGCTCTGGGAAACCGAACGATTTCTGGTTCACCGCCGGGGCATCGAAGGAATTCCGGAACGACCTGTGCATACATACGATTCGCTCGAGTTGTGGACCGCAGAACCGTGGTTCGATCGAATCAAACCGTAGAGCCTCGAGCAACGAGTTATCGGTATTTCGAATATCCCGCAGAGAGAAACTAATTTCGTGAAAGCGTACTTCGTCATTTTCATCGGCTTTCTCGGATTGTCTGCCGTCGCGCCCGCGCTGGGTGACACCGATGACGATCTGTATCGAGAAATCGCCAGTTCGAGATATTCGGTGCAGATACGCATGCATTGGGCCGACTCTCCCCGGCTGGGTACCGAATTCCGCGCGAAGTGCGAATCGGAGATTCGAGCCAGGTTAGCCCGCTCGACGGGTGCTTTTTGGGCGCTCTCGCTGGTGGAAGACGACAGTCTGCAGCCCGTCTCGGAATCCGCGCTGCAAGCAATATCCGGCCCCCCGGTCGCTGCAAAATCGGCTTACGACAAGATCATGCTCGCCACGATTCGGGAAACCGAAGGCACTTATCGGCTTGCTGCACGTGAATGGGACCGGACAACACAAATCTGGTCCGCAACCGCAAAAGCGACGATCACCGAACGCTCGTTAATATCTTCGACCGTTCATCGACTCGTGGCCGATGTCTTTCAACCGCTCCACGCGATCTCGACCATTGATCGGTCCGACCTCGAACTGGTGACGTTCGGGGGCGAAATCGTTCCCCCCGATGCTGATTTCAGTCCGTTTCGGGAGAATGCCATCGCCCGTCCGGTCATCATCTACAAAAATCGCGAGCAGCAGATTGAGAAAATCCAGGCGCTGCCGCTCACGTATATCAAAATCGGAGAACACGATCGGGCGTGGACCAAGGCCAGCATTATCTCCGCCTATCCTGCTCCCTTGGGGGGAAATCGCCGTTCCCGGGTCGAGTTGTGGGCTTTAGGCGGACGTCCGATTCTGCAGCAGACGAACGTCAAACTCACACTCTGGAACGAACCCTTGCGCGTGCTGATGGGGCACCGGATTCAGGTCATCCCGAAATGGTTCGTGCGAGACGAGGCGATTTCCGAACCGGGAGAACTTTTGAGCGATCGGCAAGGACTCGTGACGATTTCGCCCGTCAGCAACATCCCGGTGGTCTGGCTGAACGTCTGGAGCGGAGAGGCACTGCTCGCCCGGATTCCGTTCGTTCCCGGCTGGACGGAGACCGAACAGCTCGAACTCCCGGACGATTCGATACGTCTTCAGGTCGAAGGCGAACTCGACCGGTTGCGGGGAGATTTGATCGCCGATGTCGCCCGCCGTGCGATCCTTCAGATTCGCATGCTCGATGCGGCCAAAAAGGGAGATAAAAGCGAAGCGTATCGGCTGATCGACGAGCTTCGCAAACTCACCACCAAAGCCGAATACGAACTTCGGTTACAACGAATCCAGGCCGGCGGAATGAACGATTCCCGCAAAAGCGGCAACCGCGTATCCGAAATGAGAATCAAAAGCTCGTGCGATCGTCTCAAAATCGTGCTGAATCGATATCTCGATCTCGATAAAGAAGCCCAGACGATCGAAGAAGTCGACGCCTTGCTCAAAATCAATTAACCCTTCTGCGGTCGCTCATTCCGGCTGCGACAGGTATTCGATCCGACGCTCCACTTCCTGAATTTTCGCGGTGACATCGTCCGGCGAGATCTCGAATTTGTATCCGTGAACGTCTCGCAGAAAGACCACGGACTGCAAGACCATCAGATTGACAACGGGATCTTCGGAGGTTTTCAGGATGTCCATGATCGTCGCTTGCGGCTTTTCGGCACCGATGATCGCCAGAAATTCTGCGGCGCGAAGCCGGATCAGCAGGTCGCGATTGGTGAGTTGCTCTCGGACGACATCTTCCAGCGAAGCCGCCGACTTGCCGAACTGGCAGCAGACAGTCAACGCCCAGTAGTTGACCGCCTGGTCTCCTGTGGTGACAGATTTTTGCAGCTCCTCACGCGAGCGATCGAACGGCAGAACCGCCAGATCGGCGATTTCGTATGCCTGAGCGATGAAGTTCAACATTTCAGGAAGATGTTCCCGGAACTCACGTCCCGATTCTTTCATCATCTGAATCATGATCGGCTCTGGCATGATCGAGAGATCGGGCATCTCACGGACGAGTTTCCCGAGCCGGTTTCTCATCTCGCCGAGCCGGTCCGCATATGCTTGATCTCCGGCGAGATTGACTGTCTCGTGCGGGTCTTTCTCCAGATCGTACAGCGCTTCTGGCGGTTTTGATTGGAAGAACGCGCTCTGAACCTCGTTCAGTTTCCCCGCTTCGTACAAGTCCCGCCATTCCCGATAGGCGAGCATGTTGTAGCGGTAGTTGTTCTGCAATCCGTCGGGATAATAGCCCTGATAGTTACGGTGATACTTGAGGTTCCCTTTTCGCAGCGTTCGAACCATCTCATACTTTTCGTCGAACCGATCGGCGTGGCCGAACGTTTCGTCCCGCGCGTTCAGATCTTCGGGAGAGACGTTCGGCCCGAGAAACGGTTTCCCGTCCATGTACGCGGGGACGTCGAGTCCGGCCAGATTCAGCAGTGTCGGTCCGAAATCGATGAAGCTGACGAACCCGTTGGTGCGCGATCCGACGGGCAGCGTCACCAGGTGCTCATATTTTTTCGGAACGCGCACGACGAGTGGGACGTGTAGTCCGCTCTCGTAGACGTATCCCTTCCCGCGGGGGAGAACGCCGCCGTGATCGCCGAAATAGAAGACAAACGTGTCTTCGAGCAGTCCGTCCTCCTCGAGTTGTTTGACGACTTCGCCGATTTTTTTGTCGATCACTTTGATGCGGTCGTGATATCGCGCATACGTGTAACGAAACGTGGAAGTGTCGGGATGATAGGGAGCGAGCGTGACCGATGCGGGATCGGTGTCGGTTTTCTGATTCTCCATCTGCTCCCGTGAAAAATGCAGCGTACTCTCGTGCGATTCGGCGAACGACTGCATGTGGAAGAACGGCTGAGATTTGTCGCGCCGGTTTCGCCACGTTGCGTCGCGGGACGATTCGTTCCAGGTATCGGGGGATTCTTCCGCGTTATAGTCGGTTTTGACATGATTCGTGGTGTAGTAGCCCGCTTCGTTCAGAATCGCGGGAAACATTTTCCAGCCCTCGGGCAGCGGGATCGTATGAATTTTGCGATGATACTGCGTTCCCAGACGGGGAGCATACACGCTCGTGATCAAGGTCGTTCGCGCAACCGAGCAGACCGGA
>DATKCB010000358.1:0-4881 GCA_035513495.1 Planctomycetaceae bacterium
CCGATGCGGAACGGTTGTGCCTGGAATCATTCCGCCAGCCATCCCGAAACGACCAGCATTCCACAGCATTTGGGGAAACTCGGATACCGCGTCGGGTTGACGGGCAAAGTTCACGTCAAACCGGATCACGCGTTTCCGTTCGAGTCGGTGGAGGGATTCGAACCGAACTGCGTCCGCAATCCGACTCGTCCGCACGAACTGGAAGGTGTTCGCGAATTCATGACCCGCGACCGGCAACAGCCGTTTTGTCTGGTGGTGGCGCTGGTCGAGCCGCACGTTCCCTGGGTGATGGGGGACGCTTCGCAGTATCCTACGCAGAAGATCCAGCTTCCCCCCAACATCGCCGACACTCCGCGGACGCGTCAGGATTTCGGTCGCTATCTGGCCGAGGTCACTTACATGGATTCTCAGGTGGGAGAAATTCTGGAGACGCTCGACGAATCGGGGAAATCTGGCGAAACGCTGGTTCTGTTTACGTCCGAACAAGGCTCCCAGTTCCCCGGCTGCAAATGGACAAACTGGGACACCGGTCTGCACACGGCACTGGTCGCCCGCTGGCCGGGAGTGGTTCCGGAAGGCCGACGCACGGACGCCATGGTGCAGTACGCGGACGTCCTCCCCACGCTGATTGAACTGGCGGGTGGCGATCCCGCAAACGGAGGATTTGACGGAACGAGTTTTCTCCCGGTTCTGACCGGTGACAAGCAGACGCATCGCACGTTTGTGTACGGAGTCCACAATAATATCCCCGAAGGCCCAGCGTATCCGATCCGGACCATCTCGGACGGGACTCATCGGTACATTCGCAATCTGCGACCGGACGAGATTTATATCGAAAAACATCTGATGGGAGTTCAAGGGGACGGAACGTTGAACAATGGATACTGGGGCACCTGGGTCTTTCAATCCTGGAATCAGCCCGAGATCTACAATCTCATCAAACGCTATATGCAGCGCCCTGCCGAGGAGCTTTACCGCACCGCCGACGATCCTTTCGAACTGGTCAATTTGGCGGAGGATCCCGGCATGGCGGAGATCAAATTGCGATTGAGCGACGAACTCGACCGCTGGTTGAAAGCACAGGGTGATCCCGGAATTCCGCAAGATACTCACGAGGCGCATCAGGCGGCACAACGCGGAGAACATCTCTTTCGACCAGATTGATAGGTAAGTTATTTCGAATTTGATTGAAGTTTGCCTCTCACCCCTCATACTCGTTCGGCTGATACTTTAATCCCGTTGGGCCTTGGATGAATGACGCCAGATTCTGAAAAGACCGACACTTCTCGGGTTGATCCTGCACGCAGAGATTCCGGAAGAGTTCTGCTCGGGTTCGCACTGGTGAGTGCCGTCGTCTTGCTGATGATTGACGGACCGAACGCCCCGCTGTTGCTCGACGAGCACGTCTCGTACTGGATTGCAGGCGGGGAGAATCCGGGAACGCTCGTCACGCGAAGTCTCGAATATTCGGCAACGCCTCCACTCACATTCGCCCTCCAACGAACGCTTCTTTCCGAGTCCCAGCCGCAACCTTATCAGTTGCGACTGGTTTCATGGATGGGATTTTTATTGGGGATCGCATGCGTCTTTTTCGTCGGGCGAGATCTCGGTGGGACGGTCTGTGGAGGAGCCGCTGCTCTGCTTCTGGCCTGGAATCCTGAAATTCTGGAACTGATGCGCGTCGGACGTCCGTACGGGCTGTCGGTCGGTTTGTCGGCGGTGAGTCTGTGGGCGATGGTGAAACTGTTCGACCGTCCGCACAGTCTGGTTCGAGCGGGAATTCTAGGGATCACGCAGGCGCTGCTCTTGTGGACTCACTACGTCAATCTTCCACTGGTTGCAGTGCAACTGATGCTGCTGCTCTTTGACGGACTCGCGTTTCGTTTGCCCGAGAAAGACTGCCCCGATCGCAGCGCGATTCTGCTCTGTTTCGCAATCTGCGGAATCGCGATCGTTCCGTTGCTCGCTCCGATGTTGAGAATGCAGGAACTGTCCGAATTTTTGAATTACCGGGCGGATCCCGTCAGTTTTCGCGATGCGATTCATCCAGTGTGGTGGATCGGCGTACCTGCCGGGCTGCTTGCGATTCGAGCGTCGGCTTTCCGAAAAAGATCAGCAGATTCGGGAGCAATTCCCGATCGGGTTCATGTCGTCAGTTCGCTCGTGCTGATGGGGGTCGTTCCGGTCCTCGCTTTGTGGGGAGCGAGTCACTGGTGGGAAGCCGCCTTGGGAGAGGTTCGTTATCGAGCGGTCTATGCACCGGCGCTGTCGTTGCTGGTGTGTGTAATTTTTTGCCGTGTGTCGAAGTTTGCGGAAGGACCGCTCGTGGGCATCATCGCTTGTCTCGCGATCGCCTGGATCATGCAGGGTACGATTCCCTGGCGATCGTCGCTGTCGTCTGACCCGGCGGCGAACGACTGGCGGATCATGGCCGAGAATCTCCAGCAAAACGGTCGCGAAGGTGATCCGATTTTCGTCTACAGCGGACTGATCGAGAGCCGGCTGGTCAATGCGTACTTCGCGGATCCGCTCTTCATGGATTATGCGGCCTGCCGAATGGGACGTTTTTATCTCCCGCGGGAACATCCCCGCATCGCCATCCCTTACACGGTCGCATCGACCCCCGAGCTCAACGACTATTACCTCGCGCAAACTCAAGCAGCAGGACAGAACGGCCGTTCGATCTGGCTGGCGGTCAGCATTGATACGGACCTGGGGCAACTCGCCGAACGAGAAATCTCTCGCCTGATTCTCGCGCAAGGATTTGAAATCGCCGCCCAAACCGATACTCTCACCGCGAGACTCATTCAGTTTCGTCCGACATCGCCAGGATTGCCCGAGTAACATTTCATGCCCCACAACATACTCGTCATCGGTGCCGGCTCGATCGGAGAACGACACGTACGTTGTTTTCGGAAAACCGGGCGCGCTGAAATCTCGATCTGTGAATTGAACTCCGAACTACGGAATCAAATTCAGGAGAAATATGCTCTGCGAGAAGCCTTCGGTGATCTGGACTCGGCGCTCGCCAATCCTCCCGATGCCGCTGTCATTTGCACACCCGCGCATCTGCATATTCCAATGGCGCGTCGGATTGCCGAAGCGGGCATCTCAATGCTGATCGAAAAACCGCTCAGCATTTCCAGGGACGGAATCGATGAACTCGCCCGCGAGATTCGCGAGCGCGATCTGAAACTGTCGATCGCGTACGTTACGCGGGTCCATCCGGTACTGCAAAGCATGCGCGAGGCGATTCTGTCCAATCGGTTCGGGAAACCGCTCGAACTGATTGCCGTCTCGGGTCAGCACTTTCCGTTGTATCGTCCCGCCTATCGCGAGATTTATTACACGCGACACGAAACGGGTGGCGGTGCCATTCAGGATGCGTTGACACATATGCTGAATGCGAGCGAATGGATCGTCGGACCGGTGACGAGCCTCGTGTGCGATGCCGCACACCTGAGTCTCGAAGGTGTTGACGTTGAAGACACAGTTCATCTCGTCACACGGCACGGAGCCGTTCTCGGGATCTTCAGCCTCAACCAGCATCAGGCACCCAACGAATCGACACTCACGATCGTCTGCGAACGCGGAACCGTTCGGTTCGAGGCACATCGCACTCGTTGGCTGTCATGCGTCGAACCGGGCACCGACTGGATCGTCGAATTCGAAACCTCTCTCGAACGCGATGATCTGTTTGTGCGTCAGGCAGATGCATTTCTCGATACGCTCGAAGGAATTGCTCCGGCAGTCTGTACGCTGGAAGAAGGTTTGCAGACTCTTAAAGTGAATCTCGCCGCGATCAAATCCTGGCAACAACGAACCTGGATCGATCTCAATCATGACTGAACCGACTGTCTGGGAACTTTTCGATCTCACGGGGAAAACCGCCCTGATTACCGGTGCGAGCGGATACCTCGGGCGGTCATTTGCCAACGCGCTCGCCGAAGCCGGTGCGTCGGTCGTCGTCGCGAGTCGCGACCGCGCGAAGGCGGAAGCAGTGGTGTCCGTGCTTCCTTCCGTCAACGGAGTTCATCACGCGGTCGAGATCGATTATCTCGATGAAACAAAGATCGAGACGGGATTCCAGGCGGCACTCGAAGCCGCTGGTCAAATCCATATCCTGATCAACAACGGCACGCATCCCGCACCGCACGATTGGATCGATGTGACCTCTGCAGAATTCAATCAACTGCTGTCGGTCGCGACGGGTTACTTTTTGCTGTCTCGGTTATTTCACGAGCAATGCGTTTCGAGAAATGCTCCCGGTAGCGTGGTAATGATCGGCTCGATGTACGGAGTCGTTGGCTCGTACCCCAATGCGTACGCAGACATCTGCGCGGCGAGTCCGGTTTCTTATCACGCGCTCAAGGGTGGGATCGTCCACATGACGCGGCATCTCGCCGTGTATTGGGCGAAGGACAACATTCGCGTGAATTGCCTCAGTCCAGGTCCATTCCCATCGGAGAAGGCACCCCCCAAGATGGTCGAGCGGCTCAATCAGAAATCCCCGATGCAGAGGATGGGTCAGCCTCACGAATTGAAGGGAGCCTTGTTGCTTCTAGCCAGCGAAGCGGGGAGTTACATAACGGGTCAGAATCTGCTGATCGACGGAGGCTGGACCGCCTGGTAAGAGAGTTTCCGCGGGACACCCTCAAGCCTTGGGGGGGTTCCATAAACCCGTGCAGCGAGGACAATTCGACGGAGGCTTCTGGTCCAGAAAATGGAACTCGCATTCCGAACAACACCAGACGACTTCAACGCGCGAAATCGACTGGGAATTGGAAAAAACAGGTCGACGAACCGAGTCGAAATCCTCCGATTCGAGATCTTCCTGGCGGATGTTGACACGAAATTCGTTCATCGAAACCTCCTGTCTCT
>DATKCB010000359.1:0-2268 GCA_035513495.1 Planctomycetaceae bacterium
AACAAACGGCAAGCAGAGTTCGTCTACGAGGCATGGGTGAGCACTTTCCTGTAGAAGTCGTAGTTCGATACTGCTGATCGTAGGCAGAGGAGATCTGCATTGAAGCGAAATTTTGTGTACCAGACCTTGTCCAGACTCAACCCTCTTTTTTATCAACGGTTTCGCTTTCACTCTTGACGCACTATCATTCAAAATACGATTCTCATCAACCACGCTTTCCCGGAGAGGACTTCGCAATGATTACCGTCGGCATGAATTATCACGTGATTGAGGGGAAACAACAGGATTTCGAAGAGAAGTTTGCGGGGGTGATCGACGCACTCGAGGCGGCCGAGGGGCACACTCAATCGACGCTGTGGAAAGACGTCAGCGACGGGGCGTCATATCTGATCACGAGCGAGTGGTCCGACGAGTCGGCGTTTACCGACTTCATCCACAGCGAAGTGTTTCGCGCCGTCACGAACTGGGGGAAGGAGCAAATCCTCTCCGGGCGTCCGCAACACAAAATCTACAAGCATTAATGATTCGTATTGATTCGTCCGGACTTTCAGGAGTCATTGACCATGTCTGCTCGTGGAATCGCTTCGATCGTGATGTTGTCTGTGTGGTTCGCCGCCCCGCTCTGTGAGGCCGCCAAGCCGAATGTGGTGATCGTGATCACCGACGACCAGGGACACGGCGATCTCTCGTGTCACGGAAATCCGGTCCTGAAGACTCCGCAGATCGACGCGCTGCATGCCGAGTCTGTGCGTCTGACCGACTATCACGTCTCGCCAACCTGCTCCCCCACGCGGAGCGCGTTTCTGACCGGACACTGGACGAACCGGACAGGCGTCTGGCACACGATCATGGGCCGCTCGATGCTCCGCGAAAACGAAGTCACCATGGGACAGGTTTTCCAGGATGCCGGATACGCGACGGGAATGTTCGGCAAGTGGCATCTGGGGGACAACTATCCTTACCGTCCCGAGGATCGCGGATATACCGAGGTGCTGCGGCACGGTGGCGGCGGTGTGGGTCAGACTCCCGACTTCTGGGACAACGCGTATTTCGACGGACATTACTGGCACAACGGAACCCCGGAACCGGTCGAAGGCTTCTGCACCGATGTGTTCTTCGATTATGCGAAACGATTCATCAAGCGGGAAAAAGAAGCGGGGCGGCCATTTCTGGCGTACATCTCCACCAACGCTCCGCACGGTCCGATGCACTCCCCCGAGGAATTCAGCAAACCGTACGAGAAGTTGAACGTCGGCCTGGCGAACTTTTTCGGAATGATCGCGAACATCGACGACAACGTCGGAAAGCTGCGATCGTTTCTGGATGAAGAGGGACTCACCGAGAACACGATTTTCATTTTCACCACCGATAACGGAACCGCTGCCGGGGCGAAGATTCACAACAGCGGCATGCGGGGGGCGAAAGGGAGCGAGTACGACGGCGGTCATCGCGTTCCGTTTTTCGTTTATTGGCCGAACGGACAATTGACCGGTGGCCGCGACGTTCCGCAGATCACCGCCCACGTGGACGTTTTGCCGACGCTGATCGATCTGTGCGGAATCGCCGCTCCGAAAGAGGTTAAATTCGATGGAGTGAGTCTCAAGGAACTGTTGGCGGGAGAGAGTGGGGAAAGCTGGCCCGACCGGATTCTCGTGACCGACTCGCAGCGGGTCAAAGATCCGATTAAGTGGAAGCAGAGCGCCGTGATGACGTCTCAGTGGCGATTGATCAATGGAAATGAGTTATACGATATCAAACAGGATCCGGGACAGCAGTCGGACCTGGCGGACGCTCATCCGGAGGTTGTGAAACGATTGAGGGACTTCTATGACGATTGGTGGGAAGAACTCCTGCCTACCTTTTCGAACGACACCGCGATTTATCTCGGCCATCCGCAAGACAATCCCGCGCGGCTCACCTCGCACGACTGGATCACGACCGGCTCGACTCCCTGGAATCAGGCGCACGTCCGCAGCGCATTGAGCGGTGATGCGAACACGGGTTTCTGGAACGTGAAGGTTGTCGAAGAAGGGGAATACATCGTGCGCCTCCGCCGCTGGCCCGAGGAAGCCGATCGCGCGATCGACGCTCCCCTGCCCCCCGGATCCGATGTCCCCGGTGTGAAGGCTTATCGGACGACTCCGGGGAAGTCGATCAAGCCGGTCAAGGCGACGATTCAAATCGGCGAAACGACCGCGTCAGCAGACGTCAAATCGGGCCAAACAGAAGTCGTGCTGACGGTCAAACTCAAGGCCGGAAAACAAAGAA
>DATKCB010000360.1:0-3939 GCA_035513495.1 Planctomycetaceae bacterium
CTTCCTCGTTGAACAGGCGAATGCCTTCGACATATTTCTCGGGATATTGTTCGGACACCATTATTTTCCACAGCGAGGATTCATCGTTCAAATGAAAATGTCTGTTTGCGAATCCCTGTTCAATTTTATTCTATCACTCCCATTGCACCTTGCCAGTCGCGACGTGTGCGGGCAGGATAGAATGCTTTCGTCGTCCGTTCAGAAATGACCACGCATGGTTCGCAAAGCGCCGACTCATCGAAACACTCCAAAACTCCCGCGCGAAACTCCCGAGGATCGCAAGCGCCGCGTCAAATCGGTGCTCAACGCTCTCGCGAAAGCCTACCCCGCTGCCGAATGCGCCTTGATTCACAATTCTCCCTTCCAACTGCTGACGGCCACGATATTGTCAGCGCAATGTACCGATGAACGAGTCAACGCAACCGTCCCGATGCTGTTCGCGAAGTATCCCACTCCCGCCGACCTCGCGAAGGCTCGACAAAGCGACGTCGAGAAGATCATCAAACCGCTCGGTTTTTTTCGGTCCAAAGCCACGAGCATTCGGGGAATGGCTCAAGGGTTGATCGAACGTCACGGAGGCGAAATTCCCCGCGATCTCGACTCGCTGGTTGCCCTTCCCGGAGTCGGTCGCAAGACCGCCAACGTCGTCCTGGGAACCGCGTTCGGGATTCCGTCGGGAGTCGTCGTCGATACGCATGTCAAACGAATCAGCAATCTGCTGGGCTTTACGGAGAGCGCGAACCCCGAGATCATCGAACGGGAACTCTGCGAACTGCTTCCCAAACAGGAATGGATCATGTACTCGCACCGGCTGATCCACCACGGACGCCGTATCTGTATCGCTCGCCGTCCGAAATGTACGGGATGCCCGCTGTTGAAATTCTGTCCGCGAGTCAGCTTGTCTCCGCTGGGAGAATGATCGGTGGTTCGTCGCTCTGTTCCCGCAGAGTGTTCTCGTCTGGGAAAAATCACCGGAAAACGTGTGGTACGACAAAAACTCTCGAAATTTCCGCTTGTCAATTTCGCATGTCACCGCGATAATGCCGTTTAAGCTGGTGAATTGAGTCACGTTTTACCGTTCGGAAAAACGAGTGACGAGCATTCACCAGTGTTGATCTGGCAAGACTCCGTGCGAAACTGGCGTCATTTTTTCTGTGGTTTTTCGCTGGCTGATTACACTCTTTCAGCTCCAGGCGATCGGGTCGTTTTGAATTCGCGGCTCCAATTCAGAAAAATCCTGATCTTGCTGCTCGTGTTCGTTCTCGGAGCGGGATCGCTCGTTCCTGCTTCCCCTGTCTGGACGATGGAGGACGAGCACCTTTCGACCGGGCGGTATTGTCATCCACTCTCGGAGGAAAGTTGTTCTGGCGAGGATCCTGCCTACACATCGGCTCGATTCCAGAGAGAGCAAGCTGTCCTGAATCCGTCCGATCCACGAGTAACCTCGCTGGGCAGAGTGAATCTGTACCGGCAGATGTTTCTCTCCACCGGCGAATTGCGCGCTTTGAGTTTTGCCGCTCCCTTGGTGCAAAACCCGCACGTAGTCCCGGCTTCTGGCAGCCCGACGCTGGTTTCTCTCAACGAATGCCTGAGGCTGTAATCTGAGGCTCCTGCCGGTGTTGCCTGACCCGAATCTGAACTGAAATCGCAGGTTCGCGCGCAGACAATCTCTTTTGAAGAGCGGGAGCGCGATCGTTGCTCTCGCTGCTGACACGCGATCCATCAGGTGCAGCGCTGCGCGTCAAGTGCGACGCGCGAAAGCACTGCCCGTTCACTCAGCACATTCCAGGAATATTCCCATGAAACATAAACTTCAATCACGCGGACAAAAGAAAGACTACGCTTCCGAGGAATCCGAGTTCGAAGCAAAACTGCTCGATGCGATTCAGACGGCCGAAGCAGGACATCCGGATCGGGCACTTGCGGAACTCGCACGACTGCAACTCAACACCGATGCCGTTCGAAATGCCCGGGGGGTCTGTCTGCTTCGGATCGGGAGATATGACGACGCCATTCAATTGTTCCGCCGCCTGGTTCTCGCTCCGGGATGTACCTGGATGAAGACCGATCTCCCCGTCATCTACCTGACGAACTTTTGTACAGCACTGTTGCTCGGAGGCCATCCCGCGGGGAGTTATGACTGTCTGTGCGAGATCGCCGAACGAAACCATCCCTCGGTAATCCGACTACTCGCAGCGCTGAAGCAATGGGAACGATCGCTGCCGTGGTGGCCCCGGCTGCTCTGGAAACTGGGGGTCGATCCCGGTGCATCGATCGAAGTGGAATTCACTCCCGGAGAATTCTTCGAGCCGTCCCTCGAACCTCCTGCCGAGCCGCGAAAAGACGGGTCGCTCCCGCAAGCCGCGTGAAGACGCATTCGCAATCGTCGCATCGATTCCGTAACATGCACTTCAAGGAACACTGACATGATGATTTTCTGGCTGCTCGCCTTGGGTCTGGTCGCACTGGTGGCCGGAGCCGAACTGCTCGTGCGCGGGGCGTCGCAAATCGCGCTGAGGCTGGGGATTTCCTCCCTCCTCGTCGGGTTAACCGTGGTGGCCCTCGGGACGAGCGCTCCCGAGATGGCCGTGTCGGTCACGTCGGGCATCAACGGTCAACCGGACATCGCCCTGGGAAACGTCGTCGGCAGCAACATTCTGAACGTGTTACTGATCCTGGGGCTTTCGGCGCTGTTGGCACCCCTCGTCGTAGATCGCGGACTGGTCACGGCCGAACTGCCCATCATGATTGTCGTTTCGCTCCTCGTCATCCTGATGAGTGCGGACGGCCTGATCGGACGCTTCGAAGGAGGACTGCTTTCCCTCGGTCTGCTGGTGTTTCTCGGCTGGCAGATCGTCCAGGCACGCCGTCAAGCGCGCACCAGCAAATCTGAGCGCGAACTGCTGCCAGAAACCGAGCGCGACGAGAAAAGTCCGAGTTTCGGCGCCAGTCGCCTGCGCTTTCTCAGCGTACAATTCGGACTGATTGCGGGGGGGCTGGTCCTGATGGTGTTGGGGGCGGGATGGATGGTCGACGGTGCGACGAGGTTGACGCTGGCATTAGGAGTCAGCGAACTCGTGATCAGTCTGACGATCGTCGCCTGTGGAACATCGCTTCCCGAACTCGCGACCTCTGCCACGGCTGCGCTGCGCGGAGAAAGAGATATCGCAGTCGGGAATGTGGTGGGGAGTAATATCTTCAACATTCTGGGAGTGCTGGGAGTTTCGGCAGCGGTCTCTCCGAATGGAATCGAAGTTGCTGAACAGGCTTTATGGTTCGATATCCCCGTCATGATCGCTGTGGCTGTGTTGTGCTGGCCGATTTTATTCAGCGGATATGTCATGTCCCGGCGCGAAGGAGCCTTTTTTCTGGCGTGTTACGCAGCGTATGTCAGCGTGCTGGTGCTATTGGCCATCAATCGCGAGCCGGGCTTCGCAGCAGAACTTGTCATCAGATCGGAGTGAGTTATTATCCTGTGAACCCACTCGATCGTCTGGTTCAAGAGTGCTCCCGCATCCACTCGACGTATCGCGCTGCACAGCGATCGAGGTTTGCGAGACTCCCGCCTCCACGCAGCGGCGAACACATCTCGTAGGTGGCAATTCCGTCGAAACCGCCTGCTTTCAATCCGCGGAAGAACGCCGGGAAATCGATGAATCCGTCTCCGAACGGAACGGCCCGCACCATGTCGACCTCGTTTCGCGCGTAGTTGACCAGTTCGGGCTGATAGCGGAACTGGGGAAAGCGGACGTAATCGGCGTTGGTCGTGATGACAGTCTGAGGGGCAGCCAGTCGCGCCGACTCGTACAGATCTTCCCCTCGCAGCGCGGGCGACCAGGCGTCGAAGCCGAGTTTGCAGTTCGGACGATCGATGTCAGACAGGATTTCGAGGAGAGCGGGCGTCGCCAGCGCGACGTCGTGATGATTCTGAATGGCGAG
>DATKCB010000361.1:0-5664 GCA_035513495.1 Planctomycetaceae bacterium
TCGGCATCGACGATGGTCACTCCGTTCAGAATGACCTTGATGTGCGAGCCTTGGAAAATCACTTCCTGCCGATTCCATTCACCCACCGGCTTGAGTCCTTCCCGCTTGGCGGGCACGATTCCATAGACCGATCCGTGAAACTGATAGGGCTGCAGCTTGCTGTATTTTTCCGCGGAGTTATCGAGCACCTGCAATTCGATTCCCTCGTAAGCGGCGGAACCTTTCATGTTCGGGCTGCGAATCGCGATTCCGTTGTTCCCTCCCGGAGTCAAGCGGAACTCCAGCTTGAGATGGAAATCTCCGTACTCTTTTTCGGTGAACAGATTGCCGCCGATCTTGGGAATGCAGACGATTGCTCCGTCTTTGACTTCGTAACCGTCGGTCGCTCCCATCCAGCCGTCGAGGGATTTGCCGTCGAACAGGCTGACGAATCCGAATTCGCAGCCGCTCGATTGAGCGAAGATTGTCGAGTTCGTGAGCAAAACAGCAGCAAACGCGAAAATTGAGATTCTGTGCATGGGTGCGGTTCCCGGTGAGTGAGTTGGGGGTGGGGGTGGGAGACATTGAGAGCAGTTCTCGTCAGTGAGTTTCAGGATACCTCGGTGTCGAAGAGGAATCAAAGCAAACTTACACACAGAAAGTGTTGTGGATGAGCTCGCAATTCGGAATAATCGATGTTTCGACACATTGGAAGGACAATCCATGAGACGTCTCGTTTGCTGCTGTTTCAGTTTGATCGCTCTCTTCAGTTCTGTAGCGGTCGCGGAGGAATTCCAGATGGGGGTCGCGGAGGTCGACATTACTCCTCCCCTCGGATACCGGATGAGCGGGTATTTCAGCGAACGTCTCAGCGACGGAGTGCTCGATCCGCTCAAAGCGAAGGCCCTGTTGCTCAAGCAGGGTGATACCCAAGTGCTGCTGGTGTTCTGCGATCTGGTCGCCATCTCGCTCGATGTCTCCGAGCGGGCGCGACGGATGATCGAAAACGAACTCAAAATTCCCAAATCTCACATTTCCGTTTCCGCGACTCATTCGCACACCGGCCCGCTCTACTTCGGCGCGCTCCGCGAACATTTTCATCAGAAAAAAGTGAGCGAGATCGGTTCCGACCCTTACGAATCAATCGACTACCCCAAGACGCTCGCCATCAATCTATTGAAGGTGGCTGAGCAGGCGAGACAGAATCTGCAACCGGTCACGCTCACCGCAGGTTACGGATCCGAAGACCGGCTCGCCTTCAATCGGAGATTTCACATGAAGAACGGAACCGTCCGGTTTAACCCGGGATATCAGAACCCCGACATCGTGCGCGTGGCCGGACCGATCGATCCTGAAATCGGGTTAATCGAGTTCCACTCGGCTTCCGGGAAACCGATCGCGGGACTGGTGAACTATGCGCTGCATCTCGATACCGTCGGCGGGACGAAATACTCCGCCGATTATCCGTTCCACCTTTCGAACGCCCTTCAAAAGTTTCGCGGAGCGGATTACGTCTCGCTGTTCGGGACGGGAACCTGCGGTGACATCAATCATGTTGACGTCACCCAAAAGACGCGACGCCCCGCAGACGAAATCGGGACGATGCTCGCTGAGAGCATCCAGAAAGCCTTGCCCGGCTTGAAACCGGTTTCGTCGATCTCGCTCGCAATCAAGAGCGAACGCGTGAACGCGCCCGTTCAGGAGTATTCGAAAGAAGAGATCGAAGCCGCGCGGGGGGCGATGGATCAGGTCGCTTCGAGTGCCGTTCCGTTTCTCGAACGAGTGAAGAATTACAAGATCATGGCCTTGCAGTTACGGGGTACGGACACGATTCCCCTCGAAGTTCAGGTCGTACGGCTCGATTCCGAGACTGCGATTGTCCTGTTGCCGGGAGAAGTGTTCGTCGAACTCGGGATGCAGATCAAACAGGAGTCGCCGTTCGAGACGACGCTCGTGATCGAACTGACCAACGATGCGCCGGGATACATCCCGACCGAAAAAGCCTTCGTCGAAGGAAGTTACGAAACCGTCAACTCCCGGATCAAACCGGGCTACGGTGAGAAGATGGCCGAGACGGCCATTCGACTGTTAAAAGATTTGAAGTAACCTGTACGACGGCAACTTATTTCCCGTCAAGCAATCTGTACGACGGGAATATTTTTCCAGTCGAATGAGCAACGATCGACTCAAACCCCATATACCAGTTCTTTTTGGACGGGAAAATGTTCCCGTCCTGCATCAAGGGTCCTCAGCCAGTCGACGCGAAGCCGTCTGATTGAAACCGGTGTCTGGATATTCTGAAAGTTTTTCATGCACAAACAATTTCTCGTTTTCGTATTTTGCGTCCTTTCTTCGTGCTACGTTCTGTGTGCACAAGAGGCCGCACAGAAACCGGTTCCCAGCCCGGTCGACGCGCGCGACTCGTTTGCACACTTCGAAGTTCATCCCGATGTCAAACTCGAACTTGTCGCCGCCGAACCGCAAGTGATCGATCCCGTCGCGATGGCGTTCGACGAAAGCGATCGGCTGTGGGTCGTCGAGATGCGCGACTATCCGAACGGTCCGGCCGAGGGAGAACTCCCCCAGTCCAAGATCAAAATCCTCCGCGACAAGGACCGCGACGGTTTCTACGAAACGGCGACCGTCTTCGTCGACAACTTGCTGTTCGCCACTGGAGTACTCCCCTACAAGGGAGGTGTCATCGTCACGCATTCCGGGCAGATCAGCTATATGAAGGATACCGACGGAGACGACAAAGCCGACGTTCGAGAAATCTGGTTTCACGGCTTCGCCGAAGAGAATCCCCAGCTCCGGGCGAATCACCCCACGTTCGGACCGGACGGCTGGGTTTATGTGTCAAACGGACTGCGCGGGGGGAGCGTCGTGGCAGTGAAACCGGAGTGGGCAAAAGATGCCCAAAAACTCGACCTGTCTCGCGTCGATTTTCGCTTTCATCCCGAAACCGGCGCGTACGAAGGAATCACAGGGACAGGACAGTTCGGTCTCACGTTCGACGATTTCGGAAACCGCTTCACGTGCAGCAATCGCAATCCCTGTATGCACGTCGTCCTCGAACAGCACGAACTGGACCAGAACCATCTCGTTCGAATCGCCAACCTCCGCGAGGACGTTTCCCCCGCCGCCGAGAACTCCCGGGTCTATTCGATCACCGACGCCTGGACCACCTCGACGCTGCATGCCGGTCAGTTCACCGCCGCGTGCGGAGTGACGATCTATCGCGGAGACGCTCTCCCCTCAGAATTTTACGGAAACAGTTTCACCTGCGAACCGACCGGGAGTCTCGTGCATCGGGATGTCCTCTCGCCGAACGGAGCCACGTTTTCGTCGCACTACGGACGCAAGGAAATCGAGTTCCTCGCCAGCCGCGACTCGTGGTTTCGACCGGTCAGCATGGCACACGGGCCGGACGGAGCCTTGTATGTGTGCGACATGTACCGTGCGGTGATCGAGCATCCGCAGTTCATGCCGGACGAACTTAAAACCAGACCGGACCTCACACTGGGCAACGATCGCGGGCGGATTTATCGAGTCACGACGCGCAAACCGATCGAACAGCCGCATCCCGGAAATCTGGCTGACCTCCCGACGTCCGAACTGGCGGAACTGGTGACTCATCCCAATGTCTGGCAGCGCGAAACCGCCACCCGGTTGATTGCCGAGCGGGATGACAAAGCGGCGATTGTGTCACTGAAACAGACGGCCGTCGAATCGGACGATCCCAAAACAGCCATCGCGGCGGTGTGGCTGTTGCAGCGATTGCAGGGACTCAGTTCCGACGTCGAGCAGAAAATCATCGCGAAGGGTTCGCCGCTCGTCATCGAACAACTGCTGCAATCGAAGGGGGAGAAACTTTTTATCAGTCAGTATCTGTTCCCCAAGCTGCAGGAACTCGCCGCGATCGATCACGGAGCGCTCCGCTTTCGACTGGCTCTGATCGCCGGGCAACTCTCCAACACCAAGGCCGGAACCAGACTGCTGATCGAACTGACTCGGCATGCCGATACCGATCCGTGGTTGCAACAGGCGGTGCTGATTTCCGCCCACGAAGCTCCGGATGAAATTCTGACCGCACTGCTTGCCGACACCACAAAGGAGAATCAAAAAACTCGCGCCGGCATGATTCAATCCCTGGCGGCATTGATCGGCCAGCGATTCAAGGACGAAGAACTCGATCGCACGCTGGGGCTTCTGACTCACGAATTCGATCAACCCGACACGACGGGCTACGTGCGAATGGCGCTATTGCACGGCCTGGGAGACGGGCTTCGACGCGCCAATCGAGCCTTGACGATTCAACTGCGCGAATCCGATCCCCTCGTGCAGGCGGCGGCAAATCAAACCTTCGAGCTGGCGTCGCTGACGGCTCAAGCCTTCGCCGATTCATCCCCCGAACAACGCGCCAAGAGCCTCGAACTCCTGGCATTTCACTCTGACGCGAAGACCAACGACGCCCTCCGCAACATCATCGCGAACGATCCCGGTATCGCCAATCGTCAGCGGGCGATCGAACTCTGGACGACCAACAACCCGACCGAGGCGGCGGGCGAACTGCTGACCGGGTTCGCCGCTCGCACGCCGGCGCTCCGCTCGACGATCCTGACGGTCCTGTCGCAAAGCCCGGCTTCGGTTCCGCCTCTGCTTGACGCGCTCGAACAAAAACAGATCGCACTGGCCGAACTCAGCCCGATCCAGCAGCGGCTGCTCCAGCGTCACAAACAACCCGAACTCAAATCCCGCATCGACAAACTTCTGGCGAACTCGGGTTCTCCCGACCGTGCCCTGGTGCTCGAAAAATATCAGGCTGCCCTGAAACTGGCCGCCGATCCGAAACGGGGCCGGATCGTGTTCCAGAAAAACTGCATCACTTGTCATCGGATCGGCGATCTGGGGGTAAACGTCGCTCCCGACATCGCCGACTCCCGCGTCGCCAAGCCGGAGGTTCTGCTCGTGAACATTCTCGATCCGAACCGGGCGATCGACAACAACTACTTCAGCTACACGATCGTACTCGACTCGGGGAAAGTCCTGACCGGCATCATCGCTACCGAAACCGGCAACTCGGTCACGATCAGGCAACCCGAAGACAAAACCGTGACAATCCTCAAGGACGAAATCGAAGAAATGAAATCCGACGGTATCTCGCTGATGCCAGTCGGCCTGGAGAAAAACATCACGGTTCAGGACATGGCCGATCTGATCTCGTTCATCAAAAACTGGCGGTATTTGGACGGGAATGTGCCGATCGATGTGGGGGCCGCATCGCGATAAACCTGAATCAGCCACAAATAGGACACGAAAAGTCATCAGGAATTTTGTCAACGACTTCAAATCGTCTCTTCGCGTCTAGCCCCTGCGATGCGGAAATTTGGACGTGTACCCGCCCGATTCTTCTGTTAGAATCTGATGTGCGCGTACAGGGAGCGAAATTATGCCAACACGTCGTGGATCGCTGATGACTCGGCGACGACTGATTCAGACGGGGACGCTGGGGGCGTTTGGGGTGAGTTTGCCTCAACTGCTCGCCGCGCAGCCGCTCGGCGTCACCGATCGATCGTGCATCTTTATCGTACTCAGCGGCGGACTGAGTCATATCGATACGCTCGATCCCAAGCCGCTCGCTCCGCGCGAAACGCGCGGACCGTATCAGATGATCCCCACGGCTGT
>DATKCB010000362.1:0-7726 GCA_035513495.1 Planctomycetaceae bacterium
CGAGGTGCTCAGCGGCGAAGAAGGTCTGCAACTTCTCGAACGCGTCGATACGCTTTTCTTCAGCGACATGGAAGAGCGAGTTCTGACGGGATTTATCGAGGAACTGAAAAACAACCACCTTGTGATTCTGATTGAAACGTCAGCCCAGGATGTGGATAAAGTCGTTCAGATTGCCTCTGCGAACGGTGCGAGGCGCCTCGTGCATTTCGGACTGCTGAAGGTCACGTGGCTCAAGAAGTAAGCCACAGACAAGCTGGGACCTGTCAGCGCTTCGCATGCCGCGCGCGGATTGATTTCAGCGAAGGGGAAAACAACGCGGAGGCAGCTCGTTTCCGCGCTTCTATTTGTCGGCCGACCCGGTATCGGCCGTATCGGCTTGCAGGCCCGGGACGTCGATATTCGTGATCCGGACGATCGTGTACTTCTGCCGGTGGCCGACGTGCTTTCGGGAGTTTTTGCGGCGGCGGTAGATCCCGATTTCGATCTTCTTCCCTTTGTGCTGGGGATTGACGACCTGAGCAGTGACGGTCGCCCCTTCGATGTAGGGTTTTCCGACGACGCTGGCGGCTCCGGAATTCGCCAGCAGGATGCGGTCGAAACTGACTGCTCCACCGGCTTGGGCGTCGGCCTGATAATCGATCTGTAGCGTGTCACCCGATGTGACGCGGTGCTGACGGCTTCCGTTTTCAATGATCGCAAACATGTCTTGGTTTCCTGTAACGGCGGTGGCGGTCTCTGTTTGAGAGAGTCCCGGTTCCCGGCCTGTGGTGCAAGTGAAGGACATCTCAAGGCGATTCCCTGAGCGATCACCCGGTCCTTCTACACTCGATTCCCCTCGGAGGTGATCTCGTTCAGATCCTCCGGGGGGAGGGATTTTATCTGTTTCTGCCCTTTATTTCGAGCCTGAGAGCATGGTTATTTTGCTTTCCGTGCCTGCTTCGTTGATGGACCGAATGTCCATGTGTTCCGGACCGACGTCGTTACGGGCCAGGATCTGGACGCTGATGTTCGACTCTTCCTCGATTCGGGTGATCTCTTTCCGTTTGCGGTTGTTGAGATAATCGGCGACCTGCTGATGCACCTCGATGATCACCCGCACACACGATTCGCGGTGGGCTGCCGAGATCAGCAGCCGGATCGTCTCGATGGCGACGCTTTCAGAGGTCTTGACCTGACCGACACCCTGACAGCAGGGACAGTCTGTATAGACACTGCGGCGAAACGAGGGGCGGATCCGCTGCCGCGTCATCTCGATCAGGCCGAACGGGCTGATCCGCAGGATCTTGGTCCGGGCGCGGTCCCGCTTGACGGAATCCCTGAGCATGTTTTCAACCTGTCGCCGGTGCCGTTCTTCGCGCATGTCGATGAAGTCGTTGACGATCACTCCGCCCAGGTCCCGGAGACGGATCTGCCGGGCGATTTCGGCCGCCGCTTTCATGTTGACCTGGAACGCGGTTTCTTCGGCTTTGTCTTCGATGCGGAAAGTTCCGCTGTTGACGTCGATCGCAACGAGCGCTTCGGTCTGTTCGATGATCAGCGAGCCTCCGCCGGGGAGCGGGACGCGTTTGTCCTGGATTTTGAGGATTTCCTTTTCGATTCCATATTGGGAGAAGATCGGCTCGTGACCTTCGTAGAACTTGATCCGGTGGACCTGCCGGGGGAGCACGATTTTCATGAACTCCCGAGCCCGTTCGAACGCTTTCGGTTCGTCGATCCAGATGGTATCGATTTCTCCATCGTAGATGTCGCGGATCGTGCGGGTGATCATGTCGCTCTCTTCGTAGATATCGATCGGAGCGGAGTGTTTTTTCAGGCGACGGACGATGGTGCGCCAGAGGCGGAGCAGATAGTTGAGGTCGCGCTGGAGATCCTTGCGGGTGCGGTTGTGTCCGGCGGTCCGGATGATGAACCCGAGTCCTTCGGGCGGACTGAGTTCTTTCAGGGCCGATCGCAGCGAGCGGCGGACTTCGTCATCGTTGATTTTGCGGCTGACTCCGACTCGTTGCAGCGCGGGCATCAGGACGACGTATCGTCCGGGGATGCTGATATAAGTGGAGAGGGTCGGACCTTTCGAGCCGAGTCCTTCCTTGATCACCTGAACGAGAACCTCGCTCCCCCGTTTGAAGATGTCCTGAATCGAAGGTTTGTTGCGCACGCTGCGTTCGTTGAATTTGGGGCTGCGCGTCTTGCGATCGCCGGGATTACCGTCGAGTTCGCGCTGCTGGGATTCGGGGAGCAGGTGTTTGTAATATTCGTACTCGACGTCGCTGACGTGCAGAAATCCGTTGCGGCCGACTCCGAAATCGACGAACGCGGCCTGGATGCTCGGTTCGAGGTTGACGACCCGGCCTTTGTAGATATTTCCGACGTAGTTTTCGGCGTTATTCCGTTCGACGTAGAGTTCTTCGAGCACCCCGTCTTCGAGGATGGCAATCCGGCTCTCTTCCGGCTGGAGCACATTGACCAGCATTTCTTTCTTCATCGCGTTTCTTTCGTGCCGCGCGACGAACAGTTCTCCAGCTCGCGGAAAACCCAGTTCCTTCCCGGTTTGATCCCGCGCGTTCGCATGGCGTCGTCGGATCAGGCGGTCGAAGGAATTGAGGCGTCTCCGAAGGAAGATCGGCTGCGTTTCCGCTCCCGAACAAGCTCGTGGAATCAAAACCGGGTGGGCTTTGTGAGCTTCGATCGGACGAATGCGAGATTCTCGCTTCGCCGATCCGGGATAATCCCGAAGACGGCTGCTCGTCAGTACGTTTTGACTGACCGATGCAGCGGAATCCGGAAGCAGCGGGAAGACCGGTCAGGCCGGACGAAATTTCATCATTGCCGGGAAGGTTCTCGACAGGAGAAATTTGCGGGTCAGTGACCGATCGGAGGCAGCGCGCGGCATCTTCATCGAAACCCGGCAAGGTTTCCCGATGTCGAACTGTTCCGACGATGGTTCGGTTCATGAAGATGTTCTCGGAGGGTGCCGACAACTGTTCGTGCTGAGTGAATTTGGTCTGTTGCTGCGAAGAACGCCTTCGACAGCTCGTCTCAATGGTTCGAATCGGCAAGAGGGAATGCTCCCGGCCGGTTCGAGTTGTACGGTGCGGTCCGGAATCCTGCTCAGAGGGGCGTTTAAAATTCAAAACTCTGAGCGTATTCGGGACAAATCTTGTGTAGTTCTCCTCGGAGATAATTATCGACATCGCGGGCGAAATCGAGCTGCCGCGCGTGGGCGGCAATCTTCTTTGCCCGTCGCATGTCGAGACTTCGAATCACTTGTTTCAGTTCGGGAATCATCGCCGGTGTGACGCTGATCTGACGAATCCCCATTCCCAACAAGACCGGCAGAAATCGGGGTTCGGAACTCATTTGTCCGCAAACCGTGACGGGCTTGTTCTCACGATCGGCGGCCTCGATGACCATTCCGATCATTTTCAGGACCGCGGGATCCACGGCATTGTACAAGTTTGCCACGTTCATGTCTGCCCGGTCAACCGCCAGAGTGTATTGAATCAGGTCATTCGTTCCAATAGAGAAGAAATCGACCTCGCGGGCGAACTGATCGGCGAGAATCGCCGCCGAGGGGACTTCGACCATCATTCCGACCGGCACATCCCGCCGAAATTTGATTCTTTCCTCTTCCAGGTCCTCCATCACATCGCACAAAATCATCTTTGCCTGCCGCAATTCGCGAAGCGTCGAGATCAGCGGGAACATGATCCGGATGTCCCCCAGCAGGGCGGCGCGGAGGATCGCTCTCAATTGAGTTTTGAACATCGGCTGATTCTGCAGGCTCAGCCGAATGCTCCGCAGTCCGAGCATGGGGTTTTCCGTCTTGAACAACAGATTTTCGAGCGATCCGGGAACCTTATCGGCTCCCAGATCGAGCGTTCGGATCACGACGGGGTGATCGCCCATCAACTCGACGACCTTCTTGTAGGCCCGATACTGGACCTCTTCGTTGGGATTTTCGCCTTCTTCGAGATACAGGAATTCGGTTCGATACAGACCGATGCCGTCGGCTCCGCGCTCGACACAGTGCTCGACTTCCTCAGGAAACTCGATGTTTCCGGCAATTTGAATTCGGACTCCGTCTTTTGTTTCGGGTACGAGATCGGCAAACAACTTGCGTCGCTCGACCTGATCCCGATAGCGCTCTCCGGCCTCCTCGAACCGCTGCCGGGTTGCCTCGTCAGGGTCGATGATCAGTTCGCCCGTCGATCCGTCGATGATGACGATTTCTCCCCCCGAGACATCCTCGAGAAATTTACCGATCCCGACGACAGCGGGGATTTCGAGCGCACCGGCCAGAATCGCCGTGTGGCTGGTCCGACCGCCTGCTTCGGTCGCAAATCCGAGTACGTACTGCTTGCTGAGATTGGCCGTCTCGCTGGGAGTCAGATTATTGGCCAGAATCAAGACCGGGGAGGTCAAATGGGAAAGATCTTCCCGTTGTTCGCCGAGCAGATGCTTGAGCATCCGCCGTTCGAGGTCGAAAATGTCGGCGGATCGCTCCGAAAATACCGTATCCCCCAGGCTTTGAAATCGACGCGCATACTGCTGCAGGACCTTGGTGGTTGCGTATTCCGCCGAGTAGCACTGAGTTCGGATCAGATCGATCACTTCCGAAGTCATTTTGGGGTCTTGGACCACGAGCAGGTGAGCGGCGAAGATCGCTCCGTACTGTTTCCCGAGCCGCTCGGAAGCGACCTGTTCGTGTTCGAGCAGTTCTTCGCAGACGGATTTCATCCCGGCATCGAAGCGGTTCAATTCGTGCTGGACATCATCGACGCGGACGAATCGCTGCGGGATTCGATAATCTTCGGCACCGACGACGAATGCAGGACCGATCACGACTCCTGGAGAGACCGGGATGCCCTGCTTCAAAATCATAGGATCGACTCGTTCGAGCTTCGCGCTCAGTGAAGTAAGTGGTTTGACTCGGTGCGAATCGCTCATCACATTTTGAGCGTCGCAATACTAAAATGACGTCGGGAAAGTGGCCCCAACCGTCACTCAAATGTCTGACAGAGCCGACGAACACAAGTTCGAGCGAATCTATTCCGAAGGTGTCTCAAAATTCTCGTCAAACATTTTTGCCAGGCGGTCGAGCGCTTCCGAGGCCCCGTTTCCCCGCCCTTCCAGGAGCAGAGGAGTTCCCATTTCTGCTTTCAACATCAACAGATCCAACACGTTACGGGCATCGGAAGACTGATCATCCCGAAGGATTCGAATTTCGCACTCGACTTCCCGGGCAAGTTTCGCAATGAGCGAGCAGGGAATCATATGTAATCCCTGTTCGAGCTTCACTGTGACATGTTTTTGCACGAGGTCTGAGGAGGTCATGGTTTTGGAAAGCCGGAAAATAAGGAACGACCGAGAGACGCGACCGTCAGTCATCCAGTTCGTTATTGTCAGCCTCTCTGAGCAGATCGATCACATCGCTTTTGCTGCTCGCCTGTCTGAGGAAACTGCAAAACTTCTGATTCCGCAGATGACGGCTGATATTCTCCAACCCTCGCAGATGATCTCCCGAACGGTCGGGAGGTGAAATCAGTAAAAACAGAATATAGACGGGCATACCGTCGAGGCTGTCGAATTCGACGCCCTCTTTGGTGATCGCCACGGTGGCGACGAGGTCATCGACGCTGGGGTGTTTGGTGTGAGGCACGGCCACGCCGTTGCCGATGCCGGTGGATCCCAGTTTCTCACGTTCCAGCAGTTTGTTGACGATACTCTCTTCTTCGTCCGCATTGATGTTTCCCGTGCCGATCAAACTCGAGACCATCGCCCGGATCGCTTCTTCTTTCGTGGAAACTTTGAGGTCGTGTACGATCGCCTCGGTCACGACAAAATCAGTCAGATTCATAACGACTCCTTGGTATGTCGAGCCTCGCGACGAACGACGGATCGTAGGCGAGACACTCAGTGGCAACTCATTGATTGATAATGAAATAAAAGAATCAGTCGTTCTCCGACTGGGGTGTGTTTTCCTCGACGGCGAGAGGGTCGGGGAAAGCCTCGCCGATCGGAATATCGCGGCGATGATCCTGGATCTTTTCCTTGTATTTTTTGATTTGCTGTTCCATTTTGTGATACGCACTGTCGAACGATGAAATCACATCGTCTTCGAGAGCGTGGGACACAAAATTGTGCTTGTGTTCGGCGTCGACCAGAATTTCCGATTTCGCTTTTCCATGCTCGAAATCGATCGTCACCTGAATCGCCGTCACACGTTCGAAAAATGTGAGCAGCTTGTTGGATTTTTCCGTGATGTGGGCGTGCGCATAATCATTGATGCTGCCGTGACGACAAGTTACTTCAATTTGCACGAAATCAGTCTCCTGAGAGTTCATGTTCGGCAGACAAGACCCTGATTCACGGTCTCTCCGAATGTGGGGGAGGGGAGTGGAGGACACTCGATTTTCGAATCAGGAAACAGTCCGGGTGATTGCCTTCGGAGGGCGAAACCGCAACATTTGACGGATGAGCTTAAGGAATCTTAATCTGCACGCGTCATGTTTGCCAGTCAGCGGTTACGATCGTCGCACAGGAAACGAGAATGCGCAGGGAACTCCCGCTCGTTCAATCCGATGACCCAAACCGTTGAAGCGGCAGTTCTCGATCGCGTTCTGGACGAACGAAACCCCGTCTCGTGCGTTGTACGTAAGCAGGAACGCACGCGACGGGGATTTTCGGACGAAATCATTCTCCGTCGCTTTGACGTAACTGACCTATTCAGGAGTTAAGAATAACGAACCGGGCTTCTCGGCACGATCTGCACCCTATCGCAAATCCCTGATATCAAACAACTTGCAGTTTTCCCCCGAGTACGTTTGAGGGAATCTCAAGAAAAATCGGTTTTTCTGGGAAAAACCCGTGAACCACCTCGCGAATTCGTACGTCTTGTCTGATACGTCGTTCTCACTTTCGAGAACCCGACTTTTTCCGGTTTCATACACCTGTTAAAGTGATTGATTGATGAACAAGACCCGTATGGTGCGGGTCGCTGCTTTACAAGAAGAAGGAATGGTTTCCTGAAGGCCGCAGCGATACGAGAACTTCTTTTGATGTCTCGTCACTCGAGCGGAAATGGTGCAGTCATGTCGCGGAATGATCAAAAACACAATTTGGCTCAAAACGTCCAGACCGTCAATTTCGGTCATGGAATCGTCGCCGTTGTGGATCGTCTCGCGACCGGGATGCGCCCCGTATCCAGGACATCCAAACGGCCAGGCGGCCTCCGGTTTCTCGCGCCTCTGAGTGCGGGAATGCATGCCGAAAACGGCGCGTTATCACGCGCCTGGACCGCCCGTCGCAAACCGAAATGCGAGACGAAACTTCGCATGACGATTTGCGGCCCGGAGCTACCGGCTCCGGCCTGGGCATCGCTGATACTCAGCAGAGCCCTCGGTTATTGAGCGAAGTGATTCGCTGAAAACCAAGCCGGATCCCGCGAAGCTCTCCCCGCGAAGGTGAGTCTCTTCGTGCTGTCGTTTGGATTTCTCGATCGATGCTGTTTCGACCGCATCCCCATCGAACCGAAACCCCGGATATTGATTTCTACGGGACCTCTCATCGGGTCTCGGCCTTCATCAGGAAACCGACCATGGATACTTTGATTCTGCAAGATTTGGTGCTGCGTGCCCAGGCAGGAAGCCGGGAAGCGTTCGACGAAATCGTCGAACACTTCGAGCAGACGGTCTTCGCGATCGTCCTGCGCCGGTTGCGTCACCGG
>DATKCB010000363.1:0-4845 GCA_035513495.1 Planctomycetaceae bacterium
GACTTGTCGGGGTGGTTGAGCAGAATGTCCTTCTGCTCGAGAGGAAGCTCGACGCTTTTCAGTTTGCCGCTGGAAATTCGCGCGAGCAACAACCGCGTCCAGTCTTTCTGCTTCAGCAATTCGTCGATCACCTGCCGCTTGAGGGTCGGACTCATTTCCGAGACTCGATCGAGAAACTTTTCGGCAGTGGTCGCTCCACCGACGTTCGACAGCGCGGCCACCGCAGCCGACTGGAGCGGTCCGGGAACATTCGGTTCGAGGAGATTGCTGAGGAGTTCCGTCGTCGCGTCGGTAGAATCGAACGCGAGGGCGTTGACGGCAGCGACCCGGTCGGATTCGCTCAGTTCCTTGTTCGTCGCACGCGCGGCCGTTTCGGCAAAGAACTTCTGCAGGCGGCCTTCGAGATCTTTCGACTGACCCGAGGCGGCGACTTTGACCAGCGATTTTCCGCGCAGTTTCAATCCCGACCCGAGGGCAGTCAAAAGCGAGATGCGGCTCGCGAGCGGAATTTGCGAAACCGTCATCGTATCGATCGCAGCCTGAATGTCGTATTCGCTCCCGAGGATTCCGAGCGTGCGGACCGTTTCCGCCACGAGTCCTCCTGTGGCGGGAGGCGATTGTTCGAGCGCGACTTTGAGAACAGCGGGAGCGTGAGCGGGAATCGAGGAGAGCCACGCCGTCCGCAGATCGCCGTTCTTGCAGAGCGCGTTCAGCCGATACATCGCTTCGGCAGCATCTTCCGATTTCCATTCCCCCAGCGAAAACAGAAGCTGCGTCAAAACCGGTTCCTGAGCAGTATCCGCCGAGTCGAGAATCAGTGCGCGCAATTCGGGATTGATCGCCGCCCAGGGTTCGGCGATCGCGATCGTCGCCGCTTGCACTTCGGGATGCACGTCTTTGATGCCCGCTTCGTAATCGGGAAGATCGAGCGCGTCGAGTCCCTTCAGCGACCACAACGCGTGCAACCGGGCCAGCGGAGATTTGTTGGTTCGCAGCATCGCCCGCAGGAGCGGCACGACCGACTTGTCCTGCCGTTCCCAGATCAGCCGGTGAGCCGTTTCGCGGTTCCAGGCGTTGGCGGAAGCGAGCTGTCCGACGAGATCGACCGATTGCATTTTGTCGAGATTGGGAGTCGAACGGCGGTTGAATCCGGGGGGTGTCAATCGCCAGATCCGACCGCGATCGTGGCCACTTTCGAGATCGAGGTGCGCTTTGATGTCCTCTGGGATCGAGACCGGGTGCTCGATCGTTTCGCGGTACATGTCGAGGACGTAGAGCGTTCCGTCGGGGGCGTTGACGAAGTTGGTCGGTCGAAACCAGGTGTCGGTCGAGGTGACGAATTCGACTCCCTCATCGGCGCGCGTCGCGACGAAACTGGCTCCGTTCGAGGTGAGCGTTTTCCGATGAATCAAGTTTCCACCGACGTCCCCCACGAACACGTTCCCGTGATATTCCGCAGGATAGGCGTCTCCACGATAGATCGTGACGCTGACCGCCGACGTGAAGAATCCGATCGGCACAAGTTCGGATGGCGGCAGCCGTTTTGCATAATCGGGATCGGCGGCGCGGCGGCGGGTTCTCACGATTCGCCACGGTTCGGCGGGGCTTTTTCGAAAAACGGGGCCGGCTCCTCCTTCTTTGGCGATACTGCGAATGTTGCCCGAGGTCGAGAGCGAAGGGTTCCGTTCGAGATATCGCAGGGGGAACACGACATGCTGAATGTGATTGCTGTTACTGCAGACGAAGCGATGCCCCCAGTCGTCGAGCGAGTTGCCGAACTGCACTCCGCCCGAGAGCGGCGTCACCTGTTCGGTGCGGGGATCGAAGGAGAAATCGAGCCGTCCCAGATTGAGGACCGGCTTTTCGCGTTTTTTTAATTCGGCTCCGTTGCTGCCGACGGCGGTGTAAATCTGGTGATCCAGCCCCCACTTCATGTTGTTGGCCAATCCCTGCACGTTGGCCCGGCTGAATCCGGAATACACGATCTCGCGCACGTCGGCCTGATGGTCTCCGTCGGTGTCCTTGAAATAGTAGATATTTCCGGGAGCGACCACGAACACGCCGCCGCGATAGCAGCAGACCGACGTCGGCCAACTGATGTCCCTGGCGAAGACGTGCGATTCATCGAACATTCCGTCATCGTCGGTGTCGATCAGCAGGCGGATGATCCCGGCGTCCTTTTTGCCGCCCCCGTCGGGCATGTGGGTCCGTTTTTCGAAGGAGTAGGGATAACCGTGCATCTCGGCGACGTACAGATTGCCGGCGGCATCGAAACAGGCATCGACGGGATCGGAGACGAGCGGTTCAGCGGCCACCTGCACCATCTGAAATCCGCGCTCGACAGTGAGAGTTGCCGCGGCATCTTTCGCTTCGACGGCGGGAAGACGCTCCAGTTCCCTGGCGAGGTCCTCGACTTGAGCCAGAACAGCCTGAACGTGAAGTAGAGCAAACAAACAGAACGCGACAGTTCGCATTTCGAAAAACTCCTTGCAATCATAATTTGGAATGAACACGTTCAACATACCGCCGGCGGTTACTCAAAGGTAGAATTTTATTCGTCTGATGCAAGTCAACGCTGCGGGGAGAGTCGCTGCAATCTTTCGGAAGACAATCGATGCTCCTTTGCGCTCAGCACAAGTTTTTTATTTCTACAGGAGGAAACGGAGAGAACGGAGCGGATTTTTTCTCCGTTTGCTCTGTTACCTCCTGTTCAATTCTGCCTGCCTCCCTGTAATTCTTATCAAACCTGTTTTTCGATGAGAATTTGACTGTGGAATGCGGGAATATGAGATTACGCGAAAGTTCAAGCTGATGTACGAAACCTTCGATCACACCGCCGATCTGGGACTTCGCATCGAAGCCGCGACGCTCGAAAAACTGTTCGAAGAAGCGGCCCGCGGAATCACCGCCCAGATCGTCGAAAACGTGGCGGCGATCTCTCCCACCGAAGAAGTCACCATCGAAAAACAGGGGACCGAAACCGATTATCTGTTGTTCGACTGGCTCGACGAACTGATCTATCAGTACGAAGTCTGCCACCGGGTTTTCGCCGAATTCGAGATCAAGCTGACCGCCGAGGGCTTCACGGCCACTCTGCGGGGAGAACCGATTGATCGCGAAAAGCATCTCCTGTCGCACGAAGTCAAAGCGGTGACCTATCACGGTTTCGTGGTGGAACAGACCGAGCACGGCTGGCGGGCGGAGTTGATTCTTGATATCTGAGGCAAAGTGAGTTGTTTGGCGGGGAAAGAGATTTCGCATTCGGGCCACACGTTCTCAATTGTTTGTTACAATCAAAAAAGGTTTCTGTGAACTGCTTCTCTCATCACGACGCTCCTCTACGAGCAATATACGCTCGGGTGGGAGCGCCCACAAATCGTGGGGAAGTCCATTCCTTTCCTCCACTTGTTCGAATGCCGAACTGAGGAAACTGAAAACTGGTCGCTCAAGCGACCCCGTCTTGCCTACGACGGGGCTGTGACGCTCGCTTCCCCCGGCATTCCGAAGTAGGTTTTTGTCTCAGGCCGGCCGAGGGCGTGGAAGACGTAGGCGGCGATGCTGGCGAAGATCGTGCTGACGCCGATCATGTAGACTCGCCCGTACCACGGAACCGGTCCGCTGCTCCCCCGCAACTCGACAAAGGGGATGAGCAATACGAAGACGCTGAACCAGACGACAGAGATCAGCGCGAAGCCCCGTGCGGTCCACCAGGCCCAGCGTTGGGCGAGGATCACGCCGCAGTACAAGCCGAGCGCCGGCACGAACAGAACCGTCGTCCAATAGAAGATTCGTCCCCCTTGCCGAATCAGTCCGTCGCTCACCTCGAGCGCGCAAAACGCCAGGAAGCAGAGATTGGCAAGAATGACCGCCCGGACCGGCGCGGGTCGGGAAAGTCCGTCGGATCGTAAGCGTCCCAACACGATCGCCCCCAATCCCGACAGAACCAGCACCGCCGCCAGTGAAAGAATCACGATCCCCAGCTCGGAAATGCGCTCCTGTTCCAGCCCTCCGACCAGTGCGGGGGGAACCAGTCCCAGTCCCATAAAAGCCGCCGCGGCACCCCCGGCGCGAAGTTCACGAGTCATCTGAGTTCTCCTGATAAGGTCCAAGTTCAAGCTGCCGGGACGGTCACGTCAAGGCAAACATCTGAGGTCTCTCCGGCATTGGTTTCGCCGGGAGTCGAACTAGTGTTCTATCTCAGTAGTACAGTACCTCGGCCGGTCCGGAATTGTCAAGCGGGAAAAGCGGACCTGCAACAATCGGCAGTTAGAGAGTTACAAAATGGGTTAACGAGTCTGCGAGGAGGTAGGGATTAGGATGTAGGATGTAGCGGCTGAGAGTTTCTCTTTGAACCTTGAACCCTTTTCGTTTGACATTGAGATTTTGACATTTGGCATTTCTCTACCAACAGCGGGTTTGTTGCGCAACGGCGGGGGTGGATCGGCGGAAGTTGCGAACTGTCCAGGAGAAACGCGCTTGGACGGCGTTGCGCGGGGCGATACGATGTGCGTGCCGGTCTGGAAGTGATCGTCGAGTCGGGTTCGGGAGCGGAGGGTGGGGCAGCTTGTCGCTGAACGGGCCAGTTCTGAACGATCTGGACGGGCCACCCCGCGCGGTCATCGATACGGATCTCGGCGATCACTCAGTCCACGGTTTACCGGGAGGGGGAATCATGAAGTACCTGCTGGCGGTGCTCGTTGCGATACCGTGGATCGTTCTCGGTTTGATTGAGTTCCAGACACACCGGGCGCAACAGCGAGATCAGGAGCAACACTCCGAAGAGTTGATGAAAATCCAGGAAGTGTGGAAAGCAGTGACCCGGCCGCCTGCTGACAGCGAACAGAA
>DATKCB010000364.1:0-3707 GCA_035513495.1 Planctomycetaceae bacterium
GACGCGTTCGCGAAGTACCAGAAACATCCGGCAGGTTCCATACGAGAGATGCAGCAATTGACCAGCCAGCGGTCCCCAGCGGTCGCTTGTGACCCAGGCCTGGCCGCCGCTGGAATTGTCTTCGATTCGCGGCATCCAGCAGATCGGCTGCTCGAAAGTGGTGGGAGGCTGCTCCCGATGATGGGACATCATCCCACCGTAAAATCCGCCTTGATGAACATCGAACACCGCCGATCCTGGAGTCCATTCTCCTTCCTGCGGCGCAACCGTAATTTCATCGTGCGGTCCGATCGACATTCCGTTGGCGTTGCGAAAGCCGGTCGCGAACACCTCGAGTGTCGAACCGTCCGGAGAGACGCGAAGCAGAGTGCCGTCGTGTTTCGACTGACTTTCGCTGTTCCCCTTCAGAAAGTAAAAATTACCCTGCGAGTCTGTTTCGAGGCAGGTCGCATACTCGTGAGGGTTGGGAGTGACGTGGGCTTCGTTGTTGAAATTCTCGTACCAGTCGGTTTCGCCGTCTCGGTTGGTGTCGTGCAGACGCGTGATCTGATCGCGCCCCACGACATGCACGACATCGTCCACGATTTTCACTCCGAGCGGCTGAAACAGTCCGGTTGCGAATCGCGTCCACTGGATCCGATCGAGGTTGTCGTCAATGCCCGAGACACGCCACACGTCTCCGTGAACGGTACACAAGGCTGCATCGCCGTTAGAGAAAAAATCGTGCCCGCTCGCGAAGAACAACGCCCGGTACGGATTCTCGAACGGCAGCGTGATCGTATCGATCACGTACGGTTGATCGTCCTGCCCTCGGACGCCTTTCGTGGTGATTTCCTGCGTCCACAAGCGCGGACCTCCCTCGATCCATTTCTCAAACGGAATCTCGGGCAGTTCGCTGGCGACGTTCGCGAGAGCGGCATCTGTCACAGTCGCGTCACCCAGCGCGATGTGGAGCAGCAGAGTTTCCTGATGGGGAGGAATGACCGCCCACGTTCGACTCTGCTTTTTTTCGATGCGAATGTTTCCCTTCGTCGTGACGGCCGCGTGCGTGCGTTCATCACCCAGCAGCAGATGCCATTGTTGTTTCGAGGGGGCGATCCGCAGTGAGCGGGTCACAATCGTTTTTTTTTTCGCGCTCGATCGCCCAGGGAGATTCGAGGATTTCGGTTCCTCCCACGGTGTATTTGAGGACGACCCGGTTTCCGTGCCGGTACAGTCCCTCGTAGCGGGCCAGTTCGCGGGGTAACGGCCCCCAAGGTTTGTCGGGGCGCGGATCGGGAAAGGAATCGTCCCTCGACCAGCCGGGAACGGCCGGTGTCTGGAACAGCACTGGCCCTTTCAGACTGGCGGGACGAATCAAACCGTACCTGCGGGAATCGTGTTCGAGAAATCCGCCCGTCCAGCCGGCACTGGTGCGGAGCAGTTCGGTGTCGTAACAGATCGATGCCTGCTGCTGATCACCCAGCTTGAAGCAGAGTCCCTTCATCGTCGCTTGTTTGGGAGTGGCGATCGTGCCGCTGAAGAACGGTCCGGTCTGCATCTGATTCAAACGTCCGTCGACGGAGTCTTCCTCCTGCCACCCGAACCCGACCACATCGTGTCCCCAATGTCCCTCGACGATCTCGCGAATTGCGCCCGGGGGAAGAGCCGAGACTTTGGGAATTGGTTTACCTGCCGCTCCGGCGAGCGTCGCGTGATTTTGCAGTTTCGACAGATCGGTGAAACGGTTCCCCTCGACGAGTTCATCGAACGACCAGAGTCCCAGGGTTTGCTCGTCGACAGTCCACGCGTCCATTGAGTCAGGTGAGGGAGTGCGAATTCCTTTCAGGATTCGGACTTCGTCGATCGCTCCGCGGAGTCCCAGTTGACTGGGAGGATAACTGCCGAACCAGAGCGGTCCGTCTGCTCCTTCCGTTTTGACGGCTTTCAGTGTTTGTTTAAGAACGCTCGTGCCGTCCACAAATAGTTCGAGTTCGGTTCCGTCGAAGGTCATCGCAAGGTCGTGCCACTGGCCGTCACTGATCGACTTGCCCGACTTGTTTTCGGCTGGCTGATATCCCGGCAGGTACGCGCTGAATTCTCCAGTCCCCGCATACGTGTAAATCTCCCAGTGCTTCCCCGACGATTTCAGATTCTTGGCGACGAGCAGTTGAAAACCCTGATTCGTATCGACTTTTGCCCGGCATTCGACAGTCAGCGGCCAGGTTTGATATTCATCGCGATGGGCGACTTCCGCGCTGGCGGTCGTTCCAGCGAGCGCTGTTCCGAATCGACCCGGAATGAGCGGTTCGACCTTCGAGACCGGCCGATTCGGGTTGGGGATCAGATGCGGATCGCGATCCGCGACCCACAAACTTCCCCGGCAGATAAGTTCCGCCGTTCCGTCCACGCGGATCGAATCGGCGGAATGACCGAGAACAGTCTGAAACACGCGGCCTTTGCCGTATTCGTAAATGAATGCCATCGGTTCGTGTTGGCCGGTGATCTCGGACCGGGCGGTCGCGAGGACTTCGATCGGATGATCGCCTTGCTGCCGGAAGTAGAGTTCGTCGGTGGTCTGAAACGGTTCCATCCCCGCCACGATCGGATGGTCGGGTTTCGCGATCTCGACGACGAACGGACCGTACTTGTCGTGTCCGCTTTTTCCCGGGGTGTGATCCCAGACGCGGCGGCAGATGTTCGTTCGCCATTCGGGCCAGTCCGAATCACCCGCCTCGGGGAGCGAGAAGTGAAACGCACCGTTCGTGAAATGGACGATCGTCAGTCCGCCCCCCTCCTTCAGGTACTTCACAAAATTTGCTTTGGCGGCGTCACTGAGGCCCGGTTTCATCCAGTTGCAGTAGTTGAGGACGATCATGTCGTACTCGTGCAGTTTCGGTTTGGCGAGAAACTCGACGTCTTCGACGATGCTGACGTTCATCCGAATGTCGCGCGCGAGTGCTTCGCGGATCGCGGGGGTGGTGTCTTTCCACAAATGGCCGGGATACTGATGACCCGTCACGATCAGAGCTTCGACAGGCGGCCCGGCGAGGATCCGGCTGACTTCTTCGTCGGGGTAAAACTCGGACTCGACCCCTTCGGCGGGGACTACTCCTCCCGCTGTCCAGACGAGCGCGTTCAGGATCATTTTGCGGAACTGGGGTTGTTCCCAGTTGTCGTAGAAGTGTCCGCAGGTGGTGGAGAAGCCGCGTCCTCCGTCATTTCTCTCGACGGACCAGGCAACGATGTTGTCGAGACCTTCCCCCAGTTCGGGAACGCGCCAGATCGGTTTGAGCCGGGGATCGTTCTCGCGAAAGCGGATCTTGTAGTAGAACTCCTCGCGAAACTCGAGCGGTTTGAGTCCGCGCGAAACCGGATGCTCGGGCGAACCGAGTTCGACTTTCGATTGAAGGGTTTTAATCGCCGAGTACCAGTTGCGCTGGCCGTCTTCGTCTTCCCAGTCGAAGTAGCCGCCTCCCCATTCGAGAATGTCCTTCCCCCCCGAATCGGGGGCGAACGTCGAGAAGTGGAACGTGATGAATCCGCACCCGCGCTGCATCTGCTTGCGTATCACGGCCATTCTCTGTTCGGTCATCCAGGGGACCGGCGAGAACAGGTTTCCGTCCTGTCCGTCGGAGATCGTCATGATCGTATCGGCATCGTCGAGCGTCGCCGGATCGGCGGGCCAGCCGTTGAAATGAACTTCGACGCGGTAGCCCTTCAGGTTG
>DATKCB010000365.1:0-5329 GCA_035513495.1 Planctomycetaceae bacterium
AGTCTCATCAAAAAGTCGTCGAAAAATATCCCTCACTCATGGATCTCAACTATTGGGGAACCGACTTCGAGACAAGCTCGGTGGATTGGAAAAACGGCGGTTACTGGTGCACTCCGATTAATTCAATTGCGTTCGGGTGGACTGGCGGAGATGGCGTTCACTTCAGCTTTTTGTTGAGTGGCAACAAAGTCGACGAGAGCTCTCCCGTGATCATGACCGTCCCTGCGAACTCATCGTTACCGAACATTATCGTGGCGGAGAATTTTGCGGAGTTTTTGCGGTTGGGACTCAACCATGGTTTTTTCGGGTTGGAACAATTGTCTTACGAACCAGAGGCGGCATTCATGGCGATAAACAATGTTGAATGGACGACCCAGAAAACTAGTGGTTTGGAATCGTTGCTCCGCACATCGCACAATCAGAGAATCGGACTCGATTTCACGCGAGAAATACTGGAACTTGGTGTCAGCGATTTCAACAAAGAAAAATATGACGCGTTACAAATCAGGTATCTTCCCCAACTGATCTTGCCTGACGCTGAATAAAAAACACTTGACCTGATGCACGGGAACCCAACATGTCTGAAATCTATTTCACTCGACGAAAATTCCTTCAAACCGCGACCGTGGCAAGTCTCGGTGCTTTGACATTGCGCGCAAACGCCGCCGACGGGATTTCCGATCGCTACGCCGGTCTCGAAACCGGGAAGTTTCTCAGCGAGATCACGATTGAGCCGACCATTGAAGATACCGATGTCTTCACCGAAGGGCCTGCGTGGGGAAACGGCGTGCTCTATTTCACGAACGTGCCTGCCTCAAAGATTCTCAAGTGGGAGCCCGCAGCGAAGAAACTCTCAGTCTTTCGGGAGAAGACTCAGGCCATCAACGGGATGTACTTTACGCCTGACGGAGACTTGCTCTGTTGCCAGGGAGGTGCGGGACGAATTGTGCGGATCGATGTCGCGACGGGGACCGAAACCGTCGTCGCGGACAAGTACAACGGATTTCCGTTCGCGGCTCCCAATGATTTGTGCCTGGATACGAAGGGTCGGATTTATTTCACGTCTCGTCCCGGAACCGAGGACCCGACAAAGGGAAACGTCAACGCCGTCTACCGCATCGATCCCGACGGAAAGGTCACGCAACTCTTGCATTGGCCCGACATTCATATGCCGAACGGGATTGTGGTCTCACCCGACGGGAAAACTCTATACTTGATCGAAGCACACCCGGACGCCGATCGCAATCGCAATATTCTAGCGTTCGATCTCGGAGCCGACGGATCGCTGTCGAATCGTCGGACGCTGATCGATTTCTATCCCGGCCGCAGCGGGGACGGAATGTGCATCGATCGCGAGGGGAATCTGTACGTTGCGGCGGGTCTGCACAAAACCCGCAAGACGAGCGAAACGCTCGATACGCGCCCGGGGATTCACGTGATCTCTTCGCGGGGAAAGTTGCTGGCCTATCGCGAGACGCCGGAAGATACCGTGACGAACTGCACCTTTGGGAAGCGATCTGAAAACGCTGTATGTGACGTGTGGAACGAAGCTGGTGAGCTTTCGGACGAAGATTGCAGGGTTTGTGTTGGGGACCACGAAAGGCACGAACGACACGAAAGAATAAGGTGTTGCCTACTGTTGTTCGAAGTCGAGGCGGCGATGGAGGCGGAGGGATTCCAGCTTGAGTTCTTGGGAGGTGATCTCTTCCGCCATGTCGCGGAAGTCCATGTAGCCGAAGAAGGGGTTGATTCCGATCAGCGGCAGGAATGCCGCCAGGGTTTCTTCGGCGAACACCGCCGACGCGCTCAAAACTTTCAACACCCGCTGTTCGGAGATTCCCGCAACCAAGAGCGGCTGCAAGGGAGGCAGGTGACGGACCAGCTCGGGACTCGGGCCGTTGTCGTCCCGATCGCCGGGGAGTTCCGGGGGGCGATTTTCATCCGGACTGTCATCGTTCGGATCGTCGGCGTCGAGCGGCGAGAAGATTTTCAGTCCCGCCTCGTTGGAGGGTGGCTCATCCGAGGAAGGGGGGAATTCCCCCTCGAGTTCGCGCACGGCCATCTGGAAATCTTCGAGTCCGCTTTTTCCCAGCAGGGAATTCAAGTCGTCGGATCCCGCATCGAACGGATTAAATTCGTCCGCCCCCGGAGAGTTGAATTCATCAAGCGACAGTCCGCAATGGGTCAAAATGTAATGCCACGAATCGCTGTCGTTCACGTGGAAACTGATCGCGTAGGTGTCGAGTGCAGCAGAGAGTTGCCCCGCGGTCTCGCTCGACAAAATCAGATCACAGTCGAGAATTCCGACCCAGCCTTGCGATGATTCAAACAGATAAAACGAGCGGGTACTCCCCGAGAAGGGCCAGGACTCCGAGACACCGGTCTGTTCTTCGATCGATTCGTAACCTTCCGACTGCATGAGCGCGGTCAATCGGTCGGAGACCGTTTCGGCGCTGTCGGAACGAACGTGGTAGTTGAAGATTGAACTTCCCATCGGACTCCTCGCCACCATGTTGAACGAACTCGGAGAGTTCGTTAGCCGACCCCTCCGGGAACCAGCACGAGATTTCCGGTCTCCTTGCTTCCTTCGAACGCGCGAAACACGTTGATCGCGCGGCAGATGTCGGACAGATCGGCGACCGGGACCAGTCCTCCGACAATTCGCCGGAAGAAGTGATCGAGCATCACTTCAGCATCGGGGCGGTCCGCGGTCAGCAGTTCGATCGATTCTTTCCCCTCGTGTTCCCAGGAGATCTCGTTCGCTCCGCGGATTCGAGCCGAGCCGTGCTGTGCGATCACCTTCGTGCGGACTTCGCCCGGATCGAGCTGAAATTTTTTCTTTTTGCCCGTCTGAACGGCGTTCCAGATCGTCAGGACGGCTTCGGTTTCCTTCTCCGGCTCGTCCTGGTGCGCGCCGAATCGAATTCGGACCGAGTAGCCTTTCCCTTCCGACTTTTCGAGAGGCAGGGTCAGAACATCCTTCGGAGGCGCATTCATCAGATGGTGGCACCAGTCAAACAGGCCGATCAGAAAGTCTTCGAAACGGGCCTGTCCCGGGACCGTATCGCGTTTGGTGGGATGAGGCAATCGCGCCTCACAGATGATCCGCTCGGGCTGGCCCAGTTTCGTGGCGATCAATTCACGGAGACGTATGGTCGCCGGCGTGTAACGGCGGCTGAACTCGGGAACGAACGTCAATCCTTCGGAAAGAGCCAGCAGGTGGATCTCTCCGATCGTGGGGATCTCGTGCCCGAGCGATCCCGCGATATATGCCGGCTTGCGGGCTTCGCAGAGAAATTTCAGGGCGGGGAGATTGGTCCAGTCGGTGCCGAGAATCAGGCAGGTATCGATTTCCCGCCGACGGCAAAGCGTCTGTATTCCCGTCACGCAGTCGGCGTTGAGCGACCGGGCAACGGTTGCGGATCGTTCTTCGGCGGCATCGTAAATGGCTGTAATCCGGACGCGATTCGAGAGAGAAAGCAAGACGGATTCGTATCGCTCTTCCCAGACTTGTCCCAGTCCGATAATCCCGGCATTAATCATGCGTTTCGTCGAGTGGTCTTTCAGGCCGCAAAGAATCGAACTTCCCGGATTGTGAATGAGGTTTTCCTGGAGATGAGATGTGACCTCCCTCGAGATATCGTATCGGAGTTCCCGGCTCAATCTCAAGAAGGGATTCTCCGGATCGATGAAAATACCGGGACATCGCCGCTGGGCCTCCCGGATGCTATCGTGCTTCGATTCCGATCTCCGTTTTCGGGATTGCCTTGACGTGACTTTCACAAGCAGGACGGTTACATTTTGGGTTCGCTTCCTTGTTTCATTGCGACAGCAAACTTATGGCTCTCGAATTTACGATCAAAACGACCGTCGATATCCCGCTCGAAGTCGACTCGATCCGGCTGGAAACCGTCTGCCAGCAGTCGCTGGACGAAATCCGCTCGACGCCGATCTTTCAGGGGAATCGGCAACCCGCTCTGGGCGATTTCTTCGAGGTCAACGGTTCCGGTGACGATCGCGAGATCGTCTGGCGCGGCGATTGCTCGAAGGTCAAGCTGATCGGCACGCATCTCTCGGAAGGCCGGATTCGCGTCGAAGGGAACGCCGGGATGCATCTCGGGGCCGAAATGAAAGGAGGCGAAATCCTCGTCGAAGGTGACGCTGCCGACTGGGTCGGGGCGGAAATGCACGGGGGAAAAATTCGCGTCTGCGGAAACGCCGGACATCTGGTCGGGGCGGTTTATCGCGGCGGCCGCCGGGGAATGACCGGGGGCGAGATTCTGATCGAGGGGAACGCCGGAAACGAAATCGGACACACGATGCGGCGCGGACTGATCGCCATTGGCGGGAATGCCGGCGACGGTGTGGGTTTCAACATGATCGCCGGGACGATTCTTATTTTCGGGTCGGCCGGCATTCGTCACGGTGCCGGCATGCGGCGCGGAACGATCGGAATCCTGGGCGGTTCCGAGAGACCCGATATTCTCCCGACCTTCCGCTACGCAGGCCGGTCGCAGCCCGCGTTTCTGAAACTGTATCTCGATCACCTGAAGCAGGCGGGGTTTGAATTCGATCCCGCGTCGATCGAAGCGGAATGGGATCGCTATGCGGGCGATTTTCTCGAAATGGGCAAAGGCGAACTGTTTACCCGCACGTTCGCCGCTTGAAATGTCGCGAGCGAGATGAACGACTCTCCCAACATCGCTGCCCGACTTTCCCGCATGGCCACCCTGTATCCGGAAAACCGTGCGGTCGTGCAGTGCCGGCGCGATCGATCCGGACGGATGACCTATCGGCACCTCACCATCGCGGAACTCGATCGAGACAGCGATCGGCTTGCGCGGGGGCTGGTCGCGATGGGGGTCACGCCGGGAACGAAACTGGTGTTGATGGTTCCGCCGGGACTGGAATTTTTCGCGCTGGCGTTCGCCGCCTTTAAAGCGGGAGCGATCGTCGTGCTGATCGATCCCGGCATGGGGCGTTCGCGGATCTTCGATTGTCTCGAAGAGATCCAGCCGGACGGCTTCATCGGCGTACCGCTCGTGCATGTCGTGCGAAGTCTGTTTCGCAGAAAGTTTCCGCTGAGTCGATTTCACGTAACGGTCGGACGGCGCTGGTTCTGGGGGGGCAAAACCTATCGCCAGTTGTTGAACGAATCGAACGAGCGGATCGAATTGCCGACCGTTGCGGGAACCGATTCGGCGGCGATCATCTTCACCAGCGGAAGCACCGGACCGCCCAAAGGAGTTCTGTACGAACACGGCATGTTCAACGCCCAGGTGGAACAGTTGCAGTCGTTCTTCAACATTCAACCAGGCGAGGTCGATCT
>DATKCB010000366.1:0-6320 GCA_035513495.1 Planctomycetaceae bacterium
ACCTCTCGAACATTTAGGAGAATCTCCAAAAAGTGCGTCGTTAACACATTTGCAGAGCTTCGTGTCTGCAGCTAGTTTTGTCATTTTTCCAGCCGCAACATCATCGTAGTCATTATCATGCTCACAACAACATCGATCCACCTCATCGATGGGCCGATCTACGGATTTTCGAGGAGGGTCAGGCTCTGCACCGCAGTAGCATCCATATTGTTGCACATTAGGACCACGAGGATCCCATGGAGTAGGGCATTTGCCTGTTCTTGACCCACCGTCTTTGTCTGCTTCATTGTGCTTTGGGCACTTATGTTTAAGTCCCGATGGGTCAACAAGATTCGTCGGATTGTTTGCTACATATGCGTATTTAGACAATCCACCAACAACGACACCGTTCGCTGGTAACGGGTCTCTCGCAGTGAATCGCGCGAGTTGCGGCATGTACATTGTGGCTTTCCTTGTTGTTTGGTAGTCAGATTCCAGGCAATCTGTCCGGATTTGGTTGAGCGACGTTCGCCGGACCCGTAGCATGAGTTGTCGTTATTCGTCGCATTATTTGGTGCGTTGCCGCCACATGGATCGGGTGAGGTTGAGTTCGTTTGTTGAGACAACCGGCACATTGACAAGACAAAGGATGGCCCGGCATACCGAGCGGGGCTTCTGTCGCTTCTCTCGCCTCGCGACAATGCCAACACTGACAACTCGGTCCGTGCGGAGCGACAGGGAGAAATTGGGAAAGGTCTCTCGATTGCTCGCAATGCAAGCATTGGCAATTTGGCGAATGACCGCGGACTCCAGGAAGAGCTTTCCGGGTCGCACGCCGTTTCTGTTCCATCTGCAGCAAGTGATCCATCGACACTTCGTAGTCCCGAAGCTCTTTGGTTCGTTTAGCGTGCAGCCACTCGTACCGCCGGTCATTGGGAATCAATTGTCTCGCGAAGTAGATCGCCTTCATGCACTCATCGCGTTTGCCAAGCGCGTGGAAACACTCAGCGCGTTGAATGAGAAAAGCCGCAAAAACTTCTTTGGCCGACATCGAGCGGAGATAGCGTTCATGCTCGAAGTCTGACTGCGTCCACAATTCCGGCCACTGTATGTAATGCGAATCGGCGTAGTACGCGATGCCCTCGCCTGAACCTTCGACGTTGAAGCGATCCGGCGGAATCCAGAGGTCCAATGGTGGGCTGTCCCAGTGAATCGTGGTTCCGTGAGGGGCGTCCCAGCGGAAGAAAAGATGACCACGGGTTTCTACGAGGTACACCGGCAAACCGAGTCGGCGGGCCACAGCCACGTAGACGACTGGCATCGATGCACAGGTTCCACCCTTGCCGTTTTCGTCCACGATTCCATGAATGAAGAGATCTTCCGGTCGGCAGCAGTCGGGATTGAATTTGCGATCCGGATGATAGGCTACGCCACAGTCCTCTTGCAGTACTTGCAGCATGTACCAACAGAAGAAGCGCCCCAGTGAATTACCGTAACTGAACTCTGTAGGTGGTTGAGACGCCTGGATCTCAAACCGATAGAGGTGCCGCCAGATTTCGACTTTCACTTGACGTGCCCACTCGTCGAGCTTGTCAAGAAGGACATCAACCTCAAGCGTTTCCGTATCTGGTAACCCACGCGCCGCGCAGAGGTTGAGAATGGCGATGTCGCAATCGTCGAGACCAGCCAACTTCAGGCCGGTGAACTCTTCAAACGCCAGAACATTGTCGGTCATGCTGCGTCTCCCTTCCGGCGGTTGATCCGCCAATGAGGACTGACCGAGATGGGAATATTATCGTACGCCACCCGCACCAGTGCTGCAACAATATTTTCGCGAAGATGATTAAGACATACTGACAGTTCACCCAATCACCCAAACCTTCCCCCGTTCCCACGCGTACCGGACCCGCTCCACATGGCTAAACGGGCTGTTCGATCTGCAAAAAGATGAATTTTCTTGGATTGCGGAATGGACATTGGTAGTCTGAGAGGTGGATCGACCTGCTCCCGGACTTCGAGGGAGTGCCTCGACATCGATGGTGTTGTGATCCATCGCAACGAATTTGCTTGCCCGTTCACGCAGAAGGTGATGCGATGCCAAACTCTCTTCCACGACGCGACTTTCTGACGTCCGGTCTGTCGGCCGGTTCGATTCTTGGCCTGGGCGGACTTTCGCTGTTTCAGAATCTGCCGCTCGTTTCCGCGCAGGAGCAGAATAACTCCCGGAGGATCGTGCAACTGCAACCCGACATCGAGCCGGTGGTCCGTCTGCTCGAAGAAACCCCGCGCGATCAGTTGCTGGAAGTGTTCGCAAGCGAGATTCGGAAAGGACTCAGTTATACCGAAGTCCTCGCGGCCGTGCAGTTGGCGGGTGTCCGCAACGTCGAACCGCGACCTTCGGTCGGATTCAAGTTTCATACGGTGCTGGCAGTAAACTCGACGCATCTGGCGAGCCTTGCTTCTCCGCCGGAGCATCGCTGGATGCCGATTTTCTGGGGGCTTGATTATTTCAAATCGGCCGCTGAGAGCGATGTGAAAGAACGCGGCGACTGGACGATGACGGCCGTCGACGATTCGAAATTACCCAAACCGCATCAGGCGACCGATGAGTTTATCCATGCGATGGAGAACTGGGACGAAGCGAAGGCGGACGCCGCAATCGCCCAACTCGCCCGGACTGCGGGTGCGAACGAGATCTACGAGCTGATGTTCCGTTTCGGTGCGCGCGATTTCCGCTCGATCGGACACAAGGCGATCTTCGTCGCCAACAGTTACCGGACGCTGCAATGCATCGGCTGGAAACATGCCGAGCCGATTTTGCGATCGCTGGTGTACGCTGCGCTCATGCACGACGGTGCCAATCCGAAAGACCGCGACGATTCCGCCGACCGTCCGTGGCGGCGAAATCTGGATCTGGTCAAGACGATCCGCCCCGACTGGAGGGATGGAAAGCTCGATTCCGCTGCCACCGAAGAACTGTTGACCTCGTTGCGGACGGCCTCACCGGACGAAGCCTGCGATCAGGTCGTGAAAGTTCTGAACGCGGGAATCTCTCCGCAGTCGATCTGGGATGCACTGTTTGTGATGGGTGGCGAGTTGCTGATGCGTCAGCCGGGAATCGTCGCGCTGCACGCGAACACGACCAATAATGCTCTAGGCTACGCCTATCGCACCAGTTCGAACGACGAAACGCGACGATTGATGATGCTGCAAGCGGCGGCGTTCGTCACGATGTTCCGGGAGGCAATGCGATCGCGAGGAAATGTGAAAGATCTGACGATCGCGAATCTGAAAGAACAGGAAGGTTCCCAGGACGCGATGAACCTCGAATTTCTGTTCGAAACCCTCGGCAGCAACCCGCTGTCTGCCGCCCGGATGAGTTATGCTTATCTTCAAAAGAGCGGATCTCCCAACGATCTGCTCGACGCCGCGCGGGTGCTGATCTATCGTAAGAGCCGCGACTCCCACGATTACAAATTCAGTTCGGCCGTTCTCGAGGATTACTACAACGTCTCGCCCGAATGGCGGAACGTGTTCCTCGCGTCGAACGTGTTCGAACTGAAAAGCTCGACGGCGCGGGACACTCCACTGTTGGCTCGGACTCAAGCCGCATTCAGTTGAGGATTCAAAACATCAATCGATATTCGCGACTTCTCCTCCTTGAATCGTGGACAGCGCCTGATAGATTTGATGATCGATGTTTTCACTGACGAACTTGACCCGTCCGTCGCCGAACAGAAATTGTGCTCCACCCGTGTGATGACTGCTGAAATCCTCCAAATGGGCCGAGGGATGGTTTGGCGTGTGATCGGTCACTCCCAGAAACCGCGCAAACGCTTCTTCTCCTTCGGGGACCGCCCCGATCCAGGTCGAGAGATGCCCCGCAACCGGGTTCGAGCGGCGCTCTCCGATCACGATTGTTCCGCTCGTTCCATCCTGCAGATCTCTCATTTTCACGCTGCTATTGTGGTAGAACGCGCCATCGGAGCGGCATTGCAGCCCTAAGCCGGCCAGGTCCTCACAGTCGTGAAGTTCGGTGGTGCCGAACATGCCGACGTAGTTGGTTGTGGGGAGCCGATCGAGCACGATTGTTCCGGGACTCCCTTCCTCTTCGATGTCCCAGAAATCAGGGCCGGAATCGGACGGACAGCGAAACGAGGCAAGCGGGTTCTGTCGAATGATCGCATTGTCGGGATGCAGCAGGTTCTCCGAGAAATTGAGTTGTTGATAGAGGGAAGCCTGTTCGATTTGCGGCAGCAGCATGACTTGCCAACTGATTCCCGAAATGCCCTCGACTTCCGGACGCCGCGTGGCCAGATCAACTCCGATCCAGCCGGAGGGAAACGAGCCGAAGGTGTCGTGATAGTTGTGCAGCGCCAGCCCGAGTTGTTTCAGATTGTTTTTACACGAAGCTCGTCGGGCGGCTTCCCGGGCTTGCTGCACGGCAGGGAGCAGTAAGGCGACCAGAATGGCGATGATGGCGATGACAACGAGCAGTTCGATCAGCGTAAACCCGCGCAGGCTGCGTGTGGAAGATCTCATTTCGATTCTCCTGTGACGAGATGAAGTAGAACGTGGGTCATCCCCTCCAAGGAGATGGCCTGGATCAGCTCATCGAGGTCACAGGCGGCCCGCGAAGTTTCAGAGTTGTAGGTTGATCCCGGTCGATTAACGATTGACAGGAAGCGTGGGTAGAGACGACCAGTGAATCGAACTGCGGAATTTCGACGCGGTGCGGGACGACGACCGAAATCGCCAGCAGTTGACAGGAAGGGCAGGTGTCGGGGGAATGAGGCGCGGAATCGTCTTCCGGTTTTTTCTCAGTTGGCTCGTGCGGGTGCTGATGTCCGTAGTTCGAATGCGAGTGTCCACAGGCGTGGGAGTGCGTGTGCCGGCGCACGATCTTCGCTGACGAGGATGTCGGCCGTTCCTGACAATCATCACCGCGACAGCAATGCGCGTGCGTGTGGTCGTGGGGATGCCAGACCATCGCCAGCAGACTCGATACACACCAGGTGACGAGCAGGCAGAGCGAAACGGAATGACGAACCCGACGAGACACGTGTGATAATCCTCTTCAAAAAAAGTATCCGTCGCATTATTGCAATTCAATTGCAATAAATCAACAGGTGATGTTAAGAGACCGTTAAAATTCGTAAAGTTGAACTTATCGGTGTAAAGCTCGAATTGTGTATTATTTGAGACAGCTCAGTCAGCTTTTAATCGTTACTCCGATTCTCTAGTCTGTAGCGAATTCCGTTTGACTCATCCAAGTTATCCGATTATGCACGGACCTCCCGGTCACCATCACGCTCACCCTGTTTGTGGGGCCTCGTCGATCAAACGACGGCTCGGATGGGCGCTGGTTCTCTCCAGTACGTATATGCTGGCCGAATTCGTTGGAGGCTGGTTGAGTAATTCGCTGGCGCTGCTCGCCGATGCTGGACACATGCTGACCGACGTTGCAGCTCTCGCCCTCAGTTTTTTCGCAGTCTGGATCGTTTCCCGCCCCGCCTCCAGGCAGCACACGTTCGGTTATCGGCGGGCGGAAATACTGGCCGCCGTCGTGAACGGATCTACCCTGATTGTGATCTCGATTTTCATCCTCCTCGAAGCGATCCACCGGTTTCGCGAGCCGGAACAGGTCGCCGGTCCGCTGATGATGGGAATCGCCGTGGGGGGGCTGCTGGTCAATCTGATCACGCTCAAAATTCTGCAAGGAGGCCGCAACGAAAATCTGAATCTCAAAGGGGCATGGTTGCACGTGATGATGGACACCCTCGGCAGCATCGGAGCGATTCTGGCCGGTGGAGCAATTATTCTGTTCGGGTGGACCTGGGTCGATCCCCTCGTGTCGGTGCTGATCGTCGGACTCGTGGTCTTCTCCTCGGTCCAACTGCTGAAGGAAGCCGTTTCGGTACTGATGGAAAACTCTCCCTCGAACATCGACGTCGAAGAGGTTCTCCAAGCGATGAAGGAGACCCCGGACGTCGCTGGCGTACACGATCTGCACATCTGGACGATCGGCAGCGGGCTTGACTCGCTCTCAGCGCATGTCGTCGCGGAAGAATCGGTCTCCTACCCGGAATTGTTATCAACCCTTCGCGAGATGCTTCGATTGCAGTTCGGAATCGAGCACATCACATTGCAACTTGAACCCCCGGGATTCGAGGAGTCTCTCGACCCGTGTGAGGTGAACAATCACGAATGTTGCGAATAACGGACGCACGTTTTCCGATTCGGTGCCCTATTCGTGATCTGGGCGCGTTTCGTAGGTATTTTGTTTTCCTGCGGGACCGATCTGGACGGTGTAGGATTTTCCGTCCGGAGCGACGCTGGCT
>DATKCB010000367.1:0-3744 GCA_035513495.1 Planctomycetaceae bacterium
TGTGACAAGTTGCGACGCGACTTGCGGGATGTTGCACATGGGCCAGAACTACACTAATTCGAGTGCTTTCGAAAATTTCTGCCGTTATGAGCCAATTCGACTTCTTTTCCAATCGCAAAGCTCTCAACAGCAGCCATAGGCCGATATGCTGTCATCATCCATTTGTAATCACAGAATCGCATCGCAAATTTGCTCGGGAAGGTGTAGACTTGGCTCAGCGCAAAGTAACTGACTACATACCCCGCAATTAGAACAAGCAGACCTACTACCAGACCGGTCACGTAGGATTTTTTGTGCATACGAACCTGCCTTCGAAATATGGGAAGATTTGTGATCCAATCGCAGGCGATTTGCGTTCAAGTCTCACTATGAACGCTTAATCACGCTTTCGTTTGAGGACAAACGCTTTTCTGCGTCCTCCAGCAGCAGACTCCGCGCGTAGGCTGACGTATTGGTGTGCCCCGCTTTCTCGGCAGCCTTATCCAGTTTTTCACGCTCTTCGTCCGTCAGGCGGATTCTGAGCGGTTTGTCGCGTCGATCCTCGTTCGGATAATCGTTTTCTTCCCATGCGAGTAATTGCAGCCACTTTTTCTCCAAATCAAGTTAAAGATGTAGCCACGCCTTCTGGTCCGAAAACCAGGGTCCACTACAGGGCGAGTTGCTGCAGATGTTCGTTCTTTTGCCGTACCATCACTATAGCCACAAAGAAGTTGCCTGAACAGACGTAGCCACAAAAGATCGACCGGTTCGGGGCCTACTCATTTTCGGCCCCCATGTGCAACAAACCGCAAGTCGCGTGTCTTCCCGCTGAACGTTTTCGATACGCCTCGAACGCGTTACACTCGGGGATCTCCAATCCCGGGATTATTCCTCTGCGTTCGCGAGTCGATGACCGGTTCGATGCTTCGAGCGATCGCTGCGAACAATTCACACACAGGTCTGTCTGACTGATGCTCGAACACTTTCTCGAACAGATCGTTTCCCCCGAACCGGAAATTCGAGCCGCCGCTTTTGAGGGGCTCCGCGAGATCGATCCCTCATCAATTTCACACGCAGAATTCCAACAGATCGGCAACTCGCTCCGGGAGTTTATCGTTTCCAGCGCGTACAGCGATCCCGAACGGCAGATCGCCGCAACCGTGTTGGGAGTGCTCGGGAACGAACCGATTCTGCTGGAATTGTTAAAATCGGAAACTCCTTCCGTGCGCGGCCAGGCGGCGGTGGGTCTGGGCGAATGCGCAACCGAGTCGGCTTGCAAAGTGCTCACGCAGCTCTTGAAAGATTCGGTCAATACTGTGAGAAATCTGGCGGAACGCTCGCTCATCAAACAGATCGAGTTAGTCAAGTCTCATTGTATTGAAGATTTGCTCGTCCTGTTGTCGCATCCGGAACCGCTGACGCACTCCCCCGCGGCACGGCTCCTGGGGCTGACGCAATCGCCCGATGCCCTGGCTCTGCTCCTGAAAATGGCGACCGAGGGAGAGAAGTGGCTCACCCGCGTCTGGTCCGTCAAAGCGCTGGGTGATCTCGGTCAGCAGGAAGCCTTTGAAACATTAAGCCGGATTCTTGTGGACGACGAGAAAAATCGGGTCCGCGCAGCGGCCGCCACGGCGATTGCCGAACTCCGTCACGCGAAGAGTCGCGAACTCCTGGAATCGATCGACTCCGAGACCGACGAGGGAGTGAAGACCGCGATCGAGGAAGCGCTCGAGCTGCTGCAACAGTCGGGCCAGGCAGAAGCTGCGGATCCGTATGCCGACTCCTGAGCGAGCAGCATCGATTACCCGTGCTCCGGTGGCGGTTCGATTCCGAAGTCGGTGATGTCCAGCAACGATTCGAAGGGGAGCTTTCGGGCTGCGAAATTTTGTGCTCCGCCTTGCATGCGGTCCACGATCCCGACGACGCGGACGACTTCACATCCGAATTCCTGAATGCGGTCACACGCCAGCAGACTGCTCCCGCCGGTGGTCACGACATCATCGACAACCACGACCTTCATTCCCGGTTCGACCGGTCCTTCGACATATTTGTTGGTGCCGTGGCCTTTAGCTTCCTTGCGAACCATGAATCCGGCCAGATCGCGACCCTGTTCGGCAGCGACGGTCAGCACGCCGCCGACGATCGGATCGGCTCCGATCGACATTCCGCCGAAAGCGTCGAATTCCTGGTCCTTGAGCAGATCGAGTAATCCCAGGCTGACCTGACGGAGTCCTTCAGAGTGCAGTGTAACCTGTTTTCCGTCGAGGTAGTACGAGGACTTTTTTCCCGAAACCAGCGTGAAATCGCCGAACTTCAAAGCTCGCTCGCGGAACAAGTGCATCAACCGGTCGCGATCGTACATGGTTTTCCCTTCCCTTGGAGTCTCAAGCCGGCTCAGTCTAGCGGAAACCGGAAGCAGGGAAAACCGAACGGAGATTTGGGCGGATCGCGTCAGGGACGAATCGCGACTTCCGAACTGATCGTCAGAAAGTCGTACACCTCGGCGATGTCAGATGCGCTCAATCGCAGGCAACCTTTCGATTCCGCTTTTCCGATCGACTCGGGATCGATCGTTCCGTGAATTCCGTACCCTTCACCGAGTCCAATCCAGCGTTCCCCGAGCGGATTGGTGGGGTCGTCCGCATCGACAATCCCACCTTCGGGAGGATAGTAGACCGGATTCTTGAGTTTGTCGCGGACTTTGAACGTACCCAACGGAGTCGAATTATCTTTCCCGATCCCGATCGCGTATTCCTTCACGAAGTATCCGTGCGCGTGAATCGTCAACCGGAAATCGCTCAAGTCGACGAATGCTTCGAACGGTCCTTTGATGACTTTGAGTTTCTGACCCGCTCGAATTCGCTCGGGAGTGACTCCGTTCAGAGTTGAAAGATATTCCCACGAAAGCTGGTAGGCGGGCGCGATCTGTTGCAGCATGTCGCCCGGTTGCACTTCGTACGCCTGCATGAAATGCGGTTGAGGTGAGAGATAGATTGTTTGGGCGGTCTTCTGGATCCGGGGGAGCACCTCGGCATGCTGTTCGGGATGGTTCCAATAGCGCAGCGACAGTTCCCGATGCGCTTCGAGAATTTTCCCCGTCGCGATCATCGCATCGATGTTACCAAACTGCTGAGCAGGATCGAGTCCGCGAACATCGGCGGAAGACGGGATCGCGCCGAGTTCGGATGCCGTCACGCTGCGCTCGACCAGTCCGCTGTTCTCGTCGGCGAAATAGGGTTGGTCGTCCGCAAAGAGCTGGGAGATGCGTTCTTCGTCATCGGCAGTAAGTGGTCGTGGAGTCCGCGAACTGTTAGCAGCGTTTTGTTCCCGGCTGTGCGGGGCGACGATTCGTGAATGGCTGACGAGTTGCGCTTCGACGTCCGGCTCCCACTGGGTCACTCCGTCGAGTGGAGGATTTTTGTCGTCAGAAAACTCTGCTGGCTCTGCTGATGTGATGTCTGTTTCAAGACCATTTTTCCCCGATGGATGGGAAGCGGTGTCTGAAGACGATGAGAAATCAGGCAGCAACCCGGCCCACCAGGCGAAACCGCATACGGCCAGACAGGCGACCGAAAACGAAAAAAACCAGTTTTTGGAGCTGTTTTTTGGAGCAGGGGGGGGTTGCATCATCCTTGACCTCGACAAAAAAAGTCCTGCCTCCCGGCGGAGTTGAGTTGAGTTCAGTTCGAGTTTTATCACTTCCCGTCAGATGCGGACAGGTCAGTTTGTCTGCTCCGAAGCCCGCAAACCGCTTCGATTTCCGGT
>DATKCB010000368.1:0-5416 GCA_035513495.1 Planctomycetaceae bacterium
GAAACAGCGGTTTCACGATATTTTCACCGATCGAGGTCGCATAATCGCGGATCTCCTGCTGAGCGTGCGAATCCATCCGGAGCGACAGGAAATGCAGCAGATTGTGCAGATCGATTTTCCAGTAGGCTTCCGTGTAGGTACACAGCGGCAGATCCTTCCGCGCCTGTTCCCGGGCGACTCCGGAGTCGATCCGGTCCTGGTAGAGTTTTCTGGCGGCTTCCTGAAATTCGCGCTCGGAGGCGGTCAGTTGCTCGCCGAGTTCGGTCGGGAGGGGATCTCCGCTCCCTTGGCGATTCGATTCCGCCTGGGTGCGCCATTCGTCGGTCGGGGTCGCCTGGGTCGCATCGATCGCCAGCGAGTAGCGCGTGCTGTATTCGTTGACGTTGGCCGTGCGGTGCCGAATCCACTGCCGCCAGCAGTCCATCGGGACGCGGACGAGTATCTTGATTTCCGCCATTTCGAACGGAGTCGTATGCCGATGTCGTAACAGATATCGGATCAGCGTCCGGTCGTCCGAGACCTTTTTGGTTCCCTCGCCGTACGAGACGCGAGCCGCCTGCACGACCGAACTGTCGTCCCCCATCACGTCGACCAGACAGACAAATCCGTCATTCAAAACCGGAAATTTCTTCCAGCGCAACTCGTTCACGATTTCCGCGTGCGACTCCATACCGGGTGTCTCCTGACTCACGATCGATCGAAAGCGAGACTCTAGGGCATTCGGCAGCGTTTTTCCACCAAGCGGGAGCAGAAAGATGTCAGCGATTTCGCCAGAAAACATCGTCCGGAATACCCAATTCCTGTCGGATCATCTCGACATCCCGGCGAAATCGGAGGGCATCCTCGGGGTAGCCCTTTGTCGGTTTGAGTCCGGGGATTCGTTCAGTCCAGTAGCAGTTGAACAGTTCCATGGCGGTCTCGCGCAGATATTTCGAGATCATCGAAGCGACTGCTACGGGGAAAAACTGCTCGGCCTTCGTCTGAAAACGGAATTCGGCACGACCGGTCCGATAGACGCTGCGAGCGCGTCCTTCCTCGATCCTGAAGATGAATTCCCCTTCACAGATCTCCTGCAGAAAATCGTCGTACCGATTTCTCCCTCCATGCTTATCGCAGATGACGAGAGTCTTGACTTCGGGAGACCAGAGACTCGCGACCAGTTCCAGAGAAATCTGCGACAATACAACACCCTTGCTCCCCTGATCGGCCACGCGTCGATTAAATTCACGGGTGGTCAGAACGCACGTTCGCGTTCCGTTCGAACGGACTCCCGCGTCCTTCAATGAATCTGTCAAGGATCCGCTCAATGCCTCCAGACCGTCGTGCTCCAAAACGGGTAGCGAGAGCGAGCGGCCATCGAACCAGGGTTCTCCGGAAAGCCCGGGAGTTGCGATTTCCAGACGAGATCGCAATGCATGCCATTCGCTCGACAAAACCCCCATGGATTCCAGGAGGACGCTCACGCTGCGCTCGAGATTCGCAATCCCCCGCGAGGAACTATGAACGAGCTTGGAGTCGGCGACGTGAATTCGATCAGGATCCGACGGTGAATTCTGCGATACGCACGGGTGCAGAAATTCCCAGAAATCTTCAACCGAGAGTTCATCCGGCAGTTCCCACGACGTAGCGGTCACGACCAGCGGTCCCAAATTCGGACCGTAACCCGCCTCATCCACACCGATCACGCAATGCACTCGACGATCCTCTCAGGTCCCAGTTCGCCAGGTTTCGCTTATTCGAACTGGACGACGCCGAAATGTCGAGGCTCGGGCAGACCTTCGAGTTTTTCCGACCAGTTTTCCCAGCGATGACCGGGAACGGTCCGAGTGAAAGCGACCCGCCAACTGGTTCCCGAGAGAGACGCCGGGGAGAATTCTTTCAGCTTGATCGCGGCCTCCAGTCGCCAATGAGTTTCGCCGGCGGAAGTCGCGATATACATCTCCGGATTCCAGCCATGATTGCCCCAGCAGCTTTCGTTCGTCCAGCCCCGTTCGTCGATCGAGAGTTCGTACCAGGTCAGGTGGTCCCGATCGGTGTCGAACAGCACGGTCAGCCGATCTCGTCCTCCGAGATCGGCGTCATGCTTGCGACCGGACGGATGCGGTCCCTCCATCTCCACTCCCGGTACTTTGGGGAAGGTTCCCGCGAGATAGAGATATTCCGCGTCGTGCGCGATCATCACCAGAGAGTTGGCCCCGACATTGTCGTGGTCGCTGCGTACGAGCGGAATTGCGTCAGCGTTTTCCCAGCTTTCCTCCGAAAGCAGACCGTCCAGGTTGGGCCGAGCTTTCGAGAAATAACTGCGGACATTGGCTTTCGAATTCTGCACGAGCGGAGGTTGCAGCCAGTCCACTGGCGTTCCTCGCTGGAGACCGTGAATGTCGGCATAGAGAGTCTGCAAGTCGGCAGCCCGTTGCGGATCGCGCGTCGCCGCACTCAGGGCGAATTGGACTTCCGAACTGCGGAACAGATTCGGATTCCGTCTCGAAAGCACGACTCCCAGCACGCCCGCCTGGGTCAACCAGTTGCGATACGCTTCGTTTCGCCACAAGGTTGAATCTTCGGATTCGCTATGGCTGATTCGTTGAATCGAGTTGAACTCGGGACTTCGCGAAGGGTTCCCAAACTCGGAAGGCACCGTTCCCAACGGATGAACCCGGGATCCGACCGGGTTCTCAGCATCGGAAGCGTTTGCCTGTTTGTAGATTTCACCGGAAAAATTCCCCTGAATCGGAGTGTTCAACAACTGTGCGACGGCCAGAGAATTCATTCGATATTTCGATTTGGAGTTCGTCACAGAGCGGGATCGCTGCCAGGCGATTTCTTCGGAAGTCCAGAAGGAGATCAGTCGTTTCATGCCCGACTGCGCGGCCGGTTGGTCCGGATAGCGATTCACCAGTTCGATCAGAAACCCTTCGGCAGCCGACCAGTCCCCCCGCTCGATCATCTTGTGTGACAGCTCGCTCAGATGCTCGGAGGCTTCGGCGGGTGAGAACGAAGCCAGATGGGAATCGAGAATCGCAAGCGTCTTCTCCGCCGATCGGTTTTGGTCCAGTTCCGCACGGATGATTCGGGAAAAATTATGCCGTTTCTCCCAGAGCTTTACATCGGTTCGAAGCATATCTTCGGTCACGGGCGACATCGTGCGGCGAGATTCGGAACCGGGAGGAATTGTCAAGCCGGCAAACATCCCTCCGCGATTCTGCCCCGGGATTCCCGAGAGATCCGCCAGCACCTGATACGAATCCTGCGGAACATCGTCGTCCCGCGCGATCCCTGCGATGCTTTCGCATTCTCTCGAAAGATCGGCCAGAGTCGCTCCGACGTGAGGCAGCCACTGCCGCTCGGGATATGTCCAGTCCCCCAGTCGAGAGTCCGGGAGATGCTGACAGACCCGCCGAACCTTCCAGGAGAACAGATGTGTTTCTTGCGCCAGAATCAATTGGTGCGTCGGATCGTCAGCCTGTTGAACCGCCTGCAGCACGGCCTGATTGAGAATCTGCGTCACGAAATCATCCGGTGCGGGAGCCGACAGAAGAATCACGTCCGGTTTCCACATCCGGATCTCCGCCACCAGGCCTCGGATCAAAACTTCCTGCAATCTCCCGTCCGTCCGGGCGTTCCAATCGGCGATCAACAAATTGGCGTCGCGTTGGATTCCCGGAACCGCGACCGGTAGGCGTGTTCCCAGGACCGCGCTGTTGCCGCCGATTTGCGTCACCGCTGCGGGGAGTTCCAGATCGTACCGAGCGCGCGCGTTCGAATTCGAGGCGGTTCGATCTTCAGAGGGGAGCACCACCACCGACCGATAACCGAGTTCGCCCGATTCTCGTGCCAGCGCCGCGAACGGAATCTGATCCGCACGCGCGGCGATCACCATCACTGCGGCGCGGCGATTCTTTCCCGAAACCGGCTCCCAAACCGCTCCGCCGTTCTCTGTACGGAGAATCAACCCCATCTCGCCGACTGCCCATCCCTGTTGTTCGTTGCGAAACTTCACGGCGCGGATCGGAAGAGTATTTCTGGTGGGTTGCTTCTCCCAGCTTTGCCCGGAGTCGGGCGAATGCCAGATCGTGCCTCCCGGTTTTCCGACGACCCAAACGTGCTTTTCCCGTTGTGCAACGCTCTGAAAATCGACGTAACCTCTCAATTCGAACGGCAGCGAGGATTTCGGCCCTTCCCACACCACACCTCCGTTGAAAGTTTTGAGCAGCAGCGCCTCGTCCCCGACCATCCAGCCTTGCAGCGAGCGATCGAGAGTCATGCAGTGGATGATACCGTTCCCGAGTAAAGAGGATTTCGCGGTAATCACACGATCGCCTCGCAACACCGCGAGACTTCCCTGAGATCCACCGACAACCCCACTTTGATCCGAAAGAAAGGTTCCCGTTCTCCAATTCAATTCTCCATAGCCCGGGACATCTTCCCAAGATCGACCGCCGTCGCGCGTGACTAACAGTCCCGACCCGAACTTCTTGAGGGGAGAGCCGACCGCAATTCCGTCTTCCAGACTAAAAAAACGAATCGAGTGCAGAAACGGCAAGGCGTTTGAGCCGAGCTGTTCCCAATGCTCGCCGCCATCGTTTGTGAACAGTACGAGACCGCGGGCCGCTTGCGTATAGGGTTCGATGTTTCCTCCGGCGATCCAACCAATCTTATTCGTCAGAAAGCAGACGCTCCGGAGCGAAGCCGATTCGGGAGCCGAATCCGTCTTCCACGTGATTCCGCCATCGACCGTCCGTCGAATCGTTCCATGATCGCCAACCGCCCAACCGGACTGACCCACGAACTCGACGTCGTGCAACGTCGCATCATCCAGCAGTTCGTATCGAAACGATTCGCGGGGGGCTCCCCACAAAATCGACTGAGCGAGCGACAGGCTGGAGAAAACCAGACACAGCAGGGACTTGCAAACCATATGCTCTTCCTTGAGACGTCTTCAGCCGAGGCATCGCAGCATTCGGCGATCGCGGGGAGACCGCGTAATCCATGATCGAGGAATTCTAGAATAATCGGCGACATCCGGGGAGACGAATTCACCCACCCCGTGTTGCGCAACACAGCCGGGAAGAGTAGAGGCATTCAAAAGCGGCGAGCCGAGAGCGGAAAGCGGGTAAGACTGGAAATGTCAAATGTCAAAATCCCAATGTCAAACGGTGGGGTTTGAGGTGGAAGAGCAGAAGGTTCAAGGTGGAATGTTCAAGGTTCAAACGGAATCCATCAGAGGCTACTTCCTATTTCCTACATCCTACTTCCTCGCAAAAATCCTTCCACTCTTCCACCTTTCACTTTAAACCCCCGATCGGAGGTGTATCATTTTGACAACATCCAACCGCTCCCGAGAAGTGAAACAAGCTTTGCGATGCAAAGTGTCATCAATTTGATGGCGCGCGGTCTTCACAATCGGCCGTTTTCG
>DATKCB010000369.1:0-8095 GCA_035513495.1 Planctomycetaceae bacterium
CACGATCAGATGATCGGCCTGCGGCCGCAATCCCGAATCCGCTGCACACGAGCGCAGGCGCAGCAGATCCGCAAGGGAGAGCAGACCGACTCCCCCCAGTCCGATCAGACGCCGGCGGGAGAGCGGGGTGGGAACATCGAGGAAGGACATCAATTCGACTCGGGAGGGAATGACCGCTTTCAGTTTAACGAACAAATCGATCAGTTTCACCTGACCGGGATTATTTCAGCTCATCGCCGGACGAGAGCCCGACGCGGTCGGGCTGCCGATCCGGTGGCCTCCGGAATTGGAAACGGAGGATGAATTTGTGGTCGTTACGTGAATTCGGGAGCGGATGGTGTGCCATCTTGTTGCTGAAAGGGCCAGTTCTGAACGAACTTTCCGAGCCACTCCGCAGTGCCGAAGAACTCGGCCAGTTCATCGACGAATCCCGCGAGGTTGTTATTGGTAGCACACTTCGTATCCGCATCAAACACTGCTGGAAGAACTGGCAATGTCGCCCGTGTTTCCCGGTTTCTCCCTCGCTGACGCCTCGGGTTTCCGTCTATGCCCAAACACGTTCTTTGTACCAAAAAGGCCTCTCTCTCTGTCGCCTCCCAGTGAGCCGACCGGGACGCTCGGATTGCTGTAAGGTCAATAAATATAAAGATATGCGTCAGCAGGGGCCGTTCAATTGGATTGCAAAATCGCCAATGAGACGGGAAACCAGGTTTTCTTCTAATTTCCTGCCAAGCTAAATTAAATCAGTTCTGACAATTATTTTCTTGACATGCCACCCAAAAAAAAAGAAACTCAAATTTTTCAGGAACCGAAAATTCTTCGAAACATCTCATTGAGTCGAGTGTTGCCGCAGCCGCACCTCATTACCCATTACTCCAATTTCTTTTGACACATTTCAGAAGGAGGATGGCTATGCTGAAAAAAAGACGACGTTCCGCGTTCACATTGATTGAGTTGCTGGTGGTGATCGCGATCATCGCCATTCTGATTGCGCTGTTGCTTCCGGCAGTCCAGCAGGCGCGGGAAGCGGCTCGCCGCTCTTCTTGTAAAAATAACCTGAAACAGTACGGTTTGGCGATTCATAACTACCACGAGGTTTACAACGCGATCCCACACGCCAGTTCGCAGGCTGGCGGAACGATCGGCGGAAATTGGAATCAAGTTCGTCGTTTCAGCGCCCATCTGCCGTTGCTGCCTTATGTCGAACAGAAAGCGCTCTACGATCAAACGCTTACCTTTCTCAATACCGCGGGCAACAACAACGGGACTCCCTGGAACACCGGCGTGCCTTGTGTAAGGGAGCGTATTCCGCTGCTCCGCTGCCCCTCGGACACCGGGGATTCTTCGTCGAGCCAACGAAGAATCGCCATGACCAATTACATGTTCAGCCGGGGGGACAACGCCTGGGATTATAACCCGCAATGGCACGGCAACGGAGGCGGCCGCGGAACGCGCGGCTTTTTCCTGGGGAATAGAAACAATGGGCAAGCGGGCGGACCGCGAACCTTTTCGGACGTCACCGACGGTCTTTCCAATACGGTTGCGATGGGTGAGCGAATCGTCGCGAAGACCAGAGCTCCTCGTTCCGTCAAAGACGGAGGAACCACGACCGTCGTTGCGAACGGCGGCCGCGACAACCCCTCCTTGTGCCGGGCGCAAGTTACGGCGGGAGGAGTGTACATAAATGTAGGTAACGCTAACGGCTCCTCGCTTTCGGGGGTCCGGGCATACGACGGTGCGCCTCCCTTCACCTCGGTCACGACCATCCTCGCCCCGAACGGTCCTTCCTGCAAAAACGGGAACGATAACCAACATGACCGCGACGGAATCATGACGATGAGCAGCCATCACTCGGGAGGGGCTCAGGTCTTGCTGGGTGACGGATCGGTGCGCTTCATCAGCTCGAATATCGACACGGGCAACCTCGCTCTGCAACCCGTCATCTCGGGTCCCAGTCCTTACGGGGTGTGGGGCGCCTTGGGTTCGATCAGAGGCGGAGAGCCGACCGGCAGTTTCTAATTGTTTTGAACTCAAACCTGCGCGTCGATCGTCTCCGACGCGCAGGTTTTATTCGTCTTATTCTTCCGGCGGTGTGTGTTGATGTTTTGGCTGCCTCTCGTCAAGACGCAGGCCATCCCATTTGAATTCTCTTCGATAAAGCGATTGACTCATGAGAATCTCGGTACTGATTGTTTTTTCTGTCGTTTCATCTGTCTTAGCCGGCTGCGGAGGAGGAGGTGAAGGTAGCGACAGAGTCAAGGTCTATCCGGTGTCGGGGAACGTCACAATGTTCGGTTCGCCGTTAGGCGGAGCAACCGTCTCCTTCGCTCCTCAGGAACGGCAACCCACGGCCACCGGCATAACCGACGACCAGGGAAACTTTAAACTGATGACCTATGAATTCGGCGACGGAGCAGCGGCAGGAAAATACAAGATCCTGATTTCGAAAGCCGTCGTCGCTGCCAGCGGCAGTTCCGGCGGAGGAGGCGAGCACGCCGAGGACAACGTCGCCCACGATGCTTCCGGGGGCAGTTCCACCACCCAAAACATGGTTCCCCCTCAATACTCGTCGTCGACCGAGACTCCGTTGATGGAAGAGGTGAAGGCGGATGGAGAAAACCATTTCAAGCTTGAGATCAAATAGGATCGTATGTTCGTTCTGCGAAAGGGAACGAGAGCAGCGCATGCCGGCGCGACTCTAACTTTCGCGCTCGCGGCGGTTTTTTCTCTCGTCGTCGGTTGTTCCGGAGAGAATCAGGCTTCTCCAGCCGAGTTGCTGCGAGAGGCCCGTCAAGCGCTTCGCGCTTCTGATTTTCAGACTGTGGAAGAACTCATCGCGAAGCTCCCGCGCGAAGCCGAACAGTGGCAGGCCGGACAGTTGCTGGCGGGCGAAGCCGCGTTTAAGGACGGTCGTTCCTTGGAAGCGGTCGACTATTATCTCCGCGCCGCTGACAAAGATAATTCCACGCAGGACGGTCAGTTGGCCCTGTTTTCTGCGGCGGATGTGTACCTCGATCTCGGGCGGCTGACCGAGGCCGAGAGCCTCTATCGAGCTGTTCTCGAATTACAGCCTCAAAATGGACTCACCAATCAACGATTGGCATTTCTGCTGTCCATCACCGGACGTCGTTGGGAAGCTCTGGACCACTATGACGTTCTGGTTCGGGGAGGCGACGCGGATTACCTTGAACTGGCAATCGCGGCGGATGTCACCCGCTATCTCGATCAACCCGAGTTCCTGGAAAAGTGTCGGACGCTCTCTCCGAACGACGAGTATGTCCGGCTGGCGTGGGCGACGCGCGCCTACGATAAGAACGAACCGGAGGCGAGATCGCTGCTGGAAGCATTGGTCACCGGCCATCCCGAGTTGATCCCGGCTCAGGCCATGCTCGGCGAGCGACTGGCCGATGATCCCGATCGAGACGTCTTTATCGAGTGGCATGAAGCCTTGCCCGCGGACGCCGACGACTCGCCGGGTATCTGGTTCGCCCGCGGACTGTGGGCGCACAGGCAGTCCGATTTCGAAACGGCGGCCGACTGTTTCAAGCGGTGCCTGACTCGTGTTCCGTATCATCGCCGCGCATCCTACCTGCTGGGACAGGTTCTCGTAAGTTTAAACGACCCGCAAGCCGCGGAAATGGTCGCTTACTCGGAGCAACTGATCGAACTCACTGCTTCGATCGAAAAGGTACTCGAAACGAAAGGCTTCCACGAAGAAGCAGTGCGGCACACGGCGGAAACACTGGAACGGCTGGGACGCATCTGGGAGACTTGTGCGTGGGGCGTGATCGCTCGCCAGAATTTTCCTCAGTCCAAATGGCCGTATGAACTTCTCGACCGCCACAAGCATAAACTGGACGATCGGCTCGAAAGGATCGAACCGGACAAGAACCCGACCGTGAAGTGGACGCTCGATGAAGTCCCCAAATTCGACGGACTGATCGCAAAGCTCTCGGGCGGTTCGCCGCGTCCAACGTCCGACCCGCCGCTGCAAGCATCGGTCGACTCGCGGATCCGGTTTGAGGAAGCTCACCTTATCTCCTTCCAGTATTACAACGCCGACGATCCGAATACGAAAGGCGCGCGAACGTTCGAGCAAACCGGCGGAGGCGTCGCCATTCTCGACTATGACATGGACGGAACGCCGGACGTCTTTCTTACGCAAGGATCGGAGTGGAGATCGGGAGAAAATGCTCCGACCGCTTCGCCACGGCATCGGGACCAACTTTTCCGCAACGTCGCCGGCCGGAAATTCGAAGACGCGACAGATCGTCTCTTCGGTGCCGGCTCCGGTTTTGGTCAAGGCTGTGCCGCGGGCGACTTAAACAACGACGGATTTCCCGACTTGTACGTCGCGAATGTGGGCAGGAACTGTCTCTATCAGAACATGGGAGATGGGACGTTCTCGAACGTCACGATTGAGGCCGGAATCGACGACGAATCCTGGACGGCGAGCGTCATGATATGCGATCTCAACGCCGACGGACTTCCCGACATTTTCGACGTGAACTATCTCGAGGGGGAGGGCGTCTATACCAGAATATGCAGGGAGAAGGCGTGTTCTCCCAACGTATTTTCCGGCGCTCGAGACCGGCTGTTGATCAATCAAGGCGATGGGAGATTCGCGATGATGGACGATGCGACGCCGCAAGCCGATTCCAAAGGGTTGGGGATCGTGGCGTTTGAAATCGAGTCGAACCGGCGCCCCGTTCTGTTCATCGCCAACGATCAGGTGGCGAATTATTTCTTGGAAAACGAGCCGGCGGATAATCCTCACAACATCCGTTTTGACGACAACGCACTAATCAAAGGACTCGCCTTTAACGAAGACGGGTTGCCGATGGCGTGCATGGGCGTCGCGGTGGATGACTGGGACGGCAACAATCTCGTCGATCTGTTCGTGACGAATTTTCATAACGAATTTAATACGCTTTACCTGCAGAAGCGCCCGGGCGTGTTTGTCGACGGGACGAAACCCGCGGGCTTGGACCGACCGAGCTTCTTAATGACGGGTTGGGGCACGCAATCGCTGGACGCCGACCTGGACGGGAAACCGGATCTGATCGTCGCCAACGGCCACGTCGACGATTACCGCGACGACGGCGGGGAATATCACATGCAGCCACAATTCTTCAGAAATCTGGGAGGCCGCTTTCAGGAGATGACTCCCCAGGAGTTGGGACCGTGGTTCGGCCGGAAATACCTCGGCCGCGGCCTGGCGCGAGTCGACTGGAATCTGGACGGCCTTCCGGATTTCATCGTTTCGAACATGAACGATCCGGTGTCGGTCATCAAGAACACGACCATCGACTCCGGACGATTCCTGAAATTTCGGCTTTATGCCGATCGAACGGCTCGTGACGCAAGAGGAGTTCGCGTCGCGCTCCGCGTGGGCGGTCGAGAGATTGAGAAACAACTCACGGCAGGCGACGGTTATATGGCCAGCAACGAACGAATGCTGCATTTCGGGTTGGGCCATGTTGCCGGCGTCGACGAAGCCGTGATTCGGTGGCCTTCCGGTTCGATTTCGATTCTGAAATCACCTCCTTTGGATTCGACGTTCATCGTGGTCGAAGATGCGACACGTGCAACCTGTTCCAAATCGTCTCTGCTCACCTCGTTTCCTGTCGTTGCAGCCGAGAATGCCGGACCATGAACGCGGGGGCGAAGAGATTTCGAATCGTCGTGCTTGCGATCATCGTGGTCGCCGGTCTCTCGACTCTCTTCCGGCTTGTGGGGGATCGCGAAACCCCGGAACAGAAAGCGAACTCGACTTATCAAATGGCCAAGCTCAGTCTCTCCCGCGGCGATTCGGAGGAAGCCGAACAATTGGCGCGACGGGCCGTCCAACTCGACGGGAGATTCGACAAGGCGCGCCTGCTGGCGGCGGAAATTGCGGCTTCCCGCAAGGCCTATCCACTGGCGCTGGAGGACTTGTCGTCCATCACGGATGAAACCGGCGATGAGTGGATCGCCGCGCAGCAACTCGCAGCCGAGATTCTTCACTACGGTTTGCACAGGTTTCGAAAGGCAGAGCAGGCCTATCGGAACGTGCTGGCCTTGCGACCCGACGACCTGACGGCTAATGACGGATACGCTCGTTTGCTGGGACTCTGCGGACGCCGGCAGGAAGCGATTCCGCACGTACTGCGACTGATCCGCTCGGGGGAAGACACGGATTTGCTGATGCTTCTCTCCCGAGAGTCAGGCGCGTTGAGCGATCCGGACATGCTGCGGGCGGCGCGAGAGGCCGATCCGACGGACCCCAATCCCCTGTTGGGACTGGCACACGCGGCCGATTCCGCTCAGAATCCGGCCCGCGCTCTACAACTGTTTCAGGAAGCGGCGCCGCTCGACGGACTCCCCGAAGATTTCCACGGCCGCTTTGGGTGGCAGCTTCTCGCCAACGATCGATTCGATGATCTCGATCGTTGGATGGAGAACATCGACTTCCTTCCCCGCTCCTTCGATACCTGGATCGTGCTGGGCGAATTGGCGGAAAGAGCGGAGGACTCGAATGGTGCGATTCGATGCTATTGGGAAGCCGCGAAAATGCGTCCGGAGTCGCGACTGACCATCAATCGGCTTGCACAAAAGTTAATCTCTGAACAACAGCCGACGCAGGCCGAGCCGTTTCTCCGCCGCGTCCAGGGGATTAACGAACTTCGGGATCGGCAACAGGTCGCGCTCATGTCGAACGAACTCCCCGAAGGTCGTGACGTGGTCGAGATGGTGCGCGCCTACCGGTCGGTCGGCCGCGTCTGGGAAGCCCTCGCCTGGGGACGGGTGGCGCTGGCCGCGCACCCCGATATCGGGGAACTACGGGAGATCGTCGGCGAACTCGAAGCCCGAATTTCTCGACTCCCCCTGGAACTGACGGACCCCGACGAGAATCCCGCTCTCCAGGTCGATCTGACGCATTTTCCGGTTCCCGATTCGTTCCTTCCGTCGAGCCCGGTTGATTCGAATTCCGTCTCGGGCAACATTTCATTCCAACCACAGTCCGCGGAAATTGGATTTGATTTTCAGTATTTCAACGGCACATCGGAGGCGAGCTACCGCATGTTCGAATTCGCCGGAGGCGGAATTGCCATCCTCGATTTCGACAACGACGGAGCCCCGGACATCTTCTGCACCCAAGGGCGGAAATGGGATTTGCCGCGCTCGGAGGCTTCTCCACATTTCGACCGGTTGTTTCACAATCGGCAGGGGCGGTCGTTCGTGGAAATCTCGCAGCAGGCGGGCTTCTCGTCCGAGACTGGATTCGGACAAGGCGTCTCCGCCGGCGACGTGAACAATGACGGATTCGTCGACCTTTACGTCGCGAACACCGGAACAAACACCCTGTGGCTGAACAACGGCGACGGCACGTTTACCGATCATTCCGTGGACTGGGATGATCAGTCCGGCCGCTGGACGACCAGTTGCCTGATTGCCGACGTCAACGGAGATTCCTTCCCCGATCTCTACGACGTCAACTACCTGGCCGGCGACGATGTCTTCGATCGGCTGTGCGAACACAACCGGGGCGGGAAGGACATGTGTGCCCCGAAGGATTTCGCGCCAGCGGCCGACCAGCTCTGGCTGGGAGACGGAATGGGCGGCTTTCGCGATGCAACGGCCGAGTTCTTATCTCCCCCTCCCGACGGTAAGGGACTTGGCATCGCGGCCTTCAATGCCGGAGATAATCGCCTGTCGCTGTTCGTTGCGAACGACACGACCGCGAACTTTTTCTACACGTTCGATTCTCCGGACGCGACGTCGATGACGGACATCGGGTTGATTGCGGGTCTCGCATTGAACGAGGAGGGCCGGGCCGAAGCCTGTATGGGAATCGCCGTGGGAGATTGCACGCAGGACGGACGGCTGGATCTGCTAGTGACCAACTTTCTGTACGAATCCAATACGCTGTACAGTCCGGTCGGCGAGCGGCTTTACACAGACCGAACCCGCGATCTGAATCTTCATGCTGCCAGCGTTCCCGTGCTGGGATTTGGAACTCAGTTTCTGGACGCCAACCTCGACGGCCGTCTCGAATTGTTCGTCGTCAACGGCTTCACGCACGACCTCAGCAAATTCGGCACCCCCTACAAAA
>DATKCB010000370.1:0-3038 GCA_035513495.1 Planctomycetaceae bacterium
TCCTCCCTCGACGTCGACGAAGTAGATGTCGAACCGCCCGTCACGCTCGTCGGCATGAACGAGTGAGAATATGGAAGAGACGAGGATCAAACCGAACAGAGTGAGGTAGCGCGGCATGGGAACTCTCCAGAACAGAGTGAGATTCAACAGTGTGTGATTCGCGACGGTAGGGTGTACGACTTAACGATCATGGATCAGCCGAAGCGGAAACGCAAGAAGCCTATCTCTTCTTTTTGGACTTGGTGGTTGAGGGAGATTGTTTCGATGCGGAGGGAGATTTCTCATCCTTGGTTGCCGGTGGAGTCTCTGCGGGGGACGCGTCCGATTCCTGACTTTTTGAATCGGGAGTTTCTTTCTTTGCAGGCCGTTCCAGGTACTTTTGCCGCAGTTCCTTGAATTGCTCCTGGGAGATTTCCTTGAGTTCGGTGTTGAAGATTTGAATCAGCGCGTGCAGGCACGATGCAACGATCGGTGCGATGAACACTCCCCACAGCCCCATCGCTTGCACGCCGCCGAGTACGCTGATGAACGCGAGCAGGGGATGGAGCTTCACATCGGTATGCAAAATGTAAGTGCGGATCCCGTTATCGAGCAATCCGATAAAGAAGATTCCGTACAGCGTGAGAAAGATTGCCGATCCCCAACTCCCGCTGTAAGCCAGCCAGACGGCGCAGGGAATCCATACGAACCAGGTCCCCGCCAGCGGAATCATCGCCAGGAGCGTCGACAGGATAAACAGCAGAAAGAACCGCTCGAATCCGAGAAAATACAGCGCGATCGTCGTAAAGAAACCTTGTGCGAGCGCCGCAATGAAAGTCGATGTGACAACGGCGCGGACCGATTTTTCGAACTGAATAAACAATTGTTTCTGATAGTCGGTTTTTACGGGAATCAGATTCTGAGCACCCAGCAGCAACCGCGGACCGTCGCACAGAAAATAGTAGAGCGCGATCACAAACATCCCTGCGCTGATCAGCATCGAGAAGAGGGCTCCCACCCGCTGCAAGGCGGCTCCGGCGGCTCCGAGCGTTCTCGTTCCGATTTCGTTGATCGCCTGCTGAGTCCAGTTCTGGATCTCATCGACGATCCGCCGTTCGTCGACGTCCGGTCCGAGCAGCGGTTGAATCACATGCACGAGGTCGATCAGCCATTTTTCACTCCGCACTTTCCTGATTTGTGCCCGTACTTCGGGAGATTCGCGGAGCTCGCGTCCCAGATCCCAGAGTTCCCCGGTCGCGAAAATAATCCCCAGCGTGAGCGGAATCAGGAAGGTCGCGAGTGCGGCAGCCGTGGTGAGCCCTGCGGCCCAAGTGGCCCGATCCCCCGTTTTTTCCAACAGTTTTCGATACAGCGGGCGGAACAGCAAAGAGACCACTCCCGCCAGAAACACCGGCAGCATGAACGGAGCGATCACGTTATAGAACATGATCCCGAGTATGACGATCAACAGGACCAGGATGCCGAGCGAAACCAGACGAGCCATAAACAAAGTCTGAAACGTTTGAGGAATGCGGATGGGATACGAGAGGGGCTTATTTTGCGGATTTCTCTCCTCTGCGTCTAACGATTTCCCGCACGATCTTTGATATAGTCCGAAATCAATCTGGGACATCGTTACCGCATGCCTCCGGGAGAGTCGCGCATGAAGGTAACATCGAGTGAAGATTTCTCCTTTCGGAAAACACGATGAAAGCATTGGTCAAACGCGAAGCCAAGGTGGGCTTGTGGCTCGAAGACGTTCCCGAACCGATGATCGGGATCAACGATGTCCTGATCAAGGTCGACCGGACCGGCATCTGCGGCACCGACATCCACATCTACAAATGGGACGACTGGGCCTCGAAGACGATCCCGGTTCCGATGGTCGTCGGCCACGAATTCGTCGGCGAAATCGTCGAGGTCGGCTCGAACGTGAGCGACTTCCATCCCGGAGAACTGGTCAGTGGTGAAGGTCACGTCGTGTGCGGTCGCTGCCGAAACTGTCTCGCCGGTCGCCGGCATCTCTGCGCCCATACGAAGGGAATCGGCGTCAACCGCCCGGGAGCCTTCGCCGAATATATCTCTCTGCCGATGACCAACGTCTGGCATCACGATGAATCGATCGATCGCGATGTCGCCTCGATTTTCGATCCGTTCGGGAACGCAGTACACACGGCTCTCTCGTTTCCGGTACTGGGTGAAGACGTGCTGATCACGGGTGCCGGACCGATCGGCTGCATGGCGGCGGCGGTCGTGAAACATGCCGGAGCGCGGTACGTCGTCGTGACCGACATCAATCCCTGGCGGTTGGAACTCGCCAAAAAGATGGGCGCGACCCGCGTGGTCGACGTTCGCCGCGAAAAACTGGAAAACGTCCAACAGGAATTGAAAATGGCGGAAGGGTTCGATGTCGGACTCGAAATGTCCGGCAGTCCCGACGCCTTTCGCAGCATGCTGGCCAACATGTGTCACGGCGGCAAGATCGCCATGCTCGGTATTCCTTCGGAAGACATTTCGATCGACTGGAACACCGTCGTGTTCAACATGCTGACGATCAAGGGGATCTACGGACGCGAGATGTACGAAACGTGGTACAAGATGACCGTCATGATTCAAGGCGGACTCGACATCACGCCGGTCATTACTCATCGTTATCACTACACGGAGTTCCAGAAAGGTTTCGACGCGATGCTCTCGGGCGAATCGGGGAAGGTGATCCTCGACTGGAAGGAGTAGCGATTTTGGATTTTCGATTTTGGATTTTGGATTGAAGCCATGTACGGAACGATCAAAGAACACCTCAAAACGCAACTGGAAGAGATCACTTCCGCCGGTCTGTTCAAGTCCGAACGCATCATTACCACTCCGCAGGAAGCGCACATCAAGGTCGGTGAGGGACGGGAAGTCCTCAACATGTGCGCCAACAACTATCTCGGCCTCTCCGATCATCCCGAGATTGTCAAGGCGGCGCACGAAGGACTCGACCGTTGGGGTTACGGACTCTCGTCGGTTCGGTTCATCTGCGGAACGCAGTCCTGCCACAAGGAACTCGAAGACAA
>DATKCB010000371.1:0-4278 GCA_035513495.1 Planctomycetaceae bacterium
GCTTTTCGTGGGATCTCTACGAAGCCGCCATGAAAGCTGAACTCGGAAAAGTCCCGGAGAAATTTGGCGTCGTTTCGGGCGAAGGGGAACAGCCCGTGCACGGCATCTTCCTCGAATACAAGGACGGCCTGAAAGCAACGATTCTCCGCATCGGCCGCACGGGAATCCGCTGGAACTTCGCCTGGCGGGAGAAACAGTACGACGCGCCGCAGGCGACGTATTTCTATCCCGGCCCGTGGAACAACCGCAACCTGTTCAAAGCTCTGGCGCACGCGATTCAGACATTCTTCCGTGCCGGGCAAACGCCCTATCCCGTCGAACGCACGCTGCTGACCACCGGCATCACAGAGGCGGCCGTCCGTTCGTATTATGAAGAGATCCCCCTGATGACACCGCACCTCGAAATCGCCTACCAACCCACCGATTACTCAGCCCTCCGCGAACGGGGCGCGAGCTGGAACATTCTGACCGAAGAGATGCCGAGTCCGCAGGGGTTGTTTAATCCGGCCGGGCTGTTCAGGGGGTAAATTTGCGATCTGCGCCTGGTTTCAGCAATTTCGAACGGGAACATTTTCCCGTCGTAGATGCAATGCGGGGAATTTATCAGTTCGCGTTCAGCGGGAGATCAGCGGAACGTAGGTGCGGGGAGCGGAACCGACGTAGTTGGATGACGGGCGGATGATCTTGTTGTCGGCGTACTGTTCCAGCACGTGAGCGCACCAGCCTGACACCCGGCTTGCCGCGAAGACGCAGGTGAACAAGTCGGCGGGAATTCCCATGTAGTGCTGCAATCCGGCTGAATAAAAATCGACGTTGCAGTTGCGATTGATCGCCGCCGTCACCTGTTTCTCGATCTCAACGGAGAGTTCGTACCAGAGCGGATTGCCAGCTTCAATCCCGAGTTTTCGCGAGAACTCCTTGAGATGTTTGGCACGGGGATCCTGGGCCTTGTAGACCGCGTGACCGAACCCCATGAATTTTCCTTTCTGGGCGAGGACCTCGGCGACCCAGGGAGCGATGTTCTCGATCGAACCGACTCTCTGCAGCGTATTGATGACTTCGCTGTTCGCGCCTCCGTGAAGTTTCCCCTTGAGGGCTCCGATCGCACCGGTAATCGCAGAGTACATATCCGTCAGCGTCGCGCAGATCACGCGGGCGCTGAAGGTACTGGCGTTGAATCCGTGTTCGGCGTGCAGAATCAGAATGGTGTCCATCGCCTTTGTGGCGTCCTCAGTCGGAGTCTCGCCGTTAAGCATATACATGAAGTTCGCGGCGATGCTGAGTTCCGGTTTGGGAGCAATCGGTTCGTTCCCGTCCCGCAGACGTCTGACGGCTGCGACGAGCGTCGGCATGAGTGCGACCAGCCGAATCGCCTTTTCTTTGTTGGCTTCGAGCGATTCCTCATCGGCGCGGAGATCGAAGTTTCCCAGCGCCGACACGGCCGTTCTCAAGGCGGACATCGGATGCGTCGTGCGCGGCAATTCGTTGAGAATCCCCAGCACCTCGGCCGGAGCGGATTCGTGTCTGGTCAACGCCTCGTGAAATTCTTCCAGTTGAAACTTGCTGGGCAACTCTCCTTCCAGCAGCAGATAAGCCGTCTCTTCATAGGTGCTGTGAGTCGCCAGATCGTCGATGTTGTAACCGCGATAGTACAGTTCCCCCCGTTCTCCGTTGATCTGACAGATCGAACTGTCGGCGGCCATCACGCCCTTCAAGCCCTTACTCACGGTGGTTGTCGTCTCTTGGCTCATCGTGGAAACCTCTCAGGGGGAAATAAAGGAACGAATCGGTTGGATGACCGTCCCTGAAGCAGCAGGAGAGCGATCGTGGTCCCTCAGGAACGCTGGTTTCCGGCAGGGAGAAATCCCAGTGTTCCGGAGACCGTTTTGGAGAGAACTCCAGTATAACATCACCGATGGCAGGTTCAACGAACTACGGCTCGCTCCGAACGGTTTCCCGAACGGTCGCAGGGGTTGGATCGGTTACGAAAAATGGGGGATCGGTTCGCCGATCCCCGCGTACTGGCTGGTCGTGTTGATCGTGCGAGAATCCTTAAATCCGTTATACTCGGATGATCGAAGCGCGTCCGATTCGAAACCTCCGTCATACAGCACAAACGGAAGCGAGCCTTGTTGACGCTTCGATTTTAAGCGCTAATGTACTGCCGGAACTGAAAACACAAGAAATGAGGTGGGTTGATGAATCACGATCCCTGGAAAACCGCTACGAAGATTCACCTCGTGCTGACCGTTCTCGTTAAACAAGTAGTATGAGCAACGTGGAAATTTCCGAAACTCTCCGCGATCCCAAACCGCGATCGAACCATCGCGAGTATCTGCTTGCGCTGAGCCGGATGACTCCCGCCGAACGACTCAAGATCGCATTCGCGCTCAGCGATCGCAGCAAACGACTGTTGAAGCAGGCAATCCGCAGGCGATTTCCGGAGAAAACCGAAGAGGAAATTCATCAACTCTTCCTTGAGCGGCTGGACGCATGTCACAACAACAATTATTGAGCAGGGTCGTGGCCGCCTCGAGGATCTGAACATTGCCTGGATGCTCACGGGATCGCTTGCATCCAGTTTGCAGGGTGAACCGCGATCGACTCACTATCTGACGGAAATCTGGGAACGCTTGATCGCCGATGCACGTCCTCTTTGATGAATCGATCCATCAGAGTCGACCTGGAGTCTGATCATACAATGCCTGGTGCATGGCACCTCATTCACCGCGCGTAATAATCAAACACCAGCACCTTCTCCAGACGCGGGCCGACGAGTTTCACGAATTCCTGGTGCGCGGGGTGCGGGAGATAAGTGTCGCGGCCTTTTTCGTCGCGGAAGCTCACCACGAAGCCGTGCGTGAATCCCTCGGACTTGTTCTCGACGCTCACATCGGTTCCCGCCTCGAAACCGACGATCGTGTCGATTTTGTCCGGCAGTTCGGCGAACGCATCGACGACTTCCTGCACCTCTTCTGCGGTGGTTTCGGCAGTGAACTTGAACAACACGACGTGGCGGAGCAGTTTCTGCGGCTCGGGTGGAACTCCCAGCGCGGTCAAGACTTGTCGAGAGACGAACCGGTTCCCCGCTTCGTTGAGATGGACTCCGTCGGTGGTGAGAATCCCTTTTTCCTTGTTGTCGGAATTGATTCTCTCGATCTGGTGGCGGAAGGCATCATGCAGATCGAGCAGTTGGACATCGGCGTCGTAGGCGACTTTGCGGCTGATTCCCGCGTACTCCGCCAGCATTCCGTCGAGCGGATTCTCTCCCGCGTGCTTCTCGCCGATCACGCTCGGCGTGCAGAGAATTACCCGGGCATTCTTGGCCTGAATGCGGGCGATCAGATCCTTGAGACCCGCTTCGTAATCGGCGGTGGAGGTTCCCCGTCCGTTTTGCGAATGCCAGACGTCGTTGATCCCGATGTAGATCACCACGATTGTCGGGTTTTTGTCCAGGACGTCCTTGTCGAGCCGTTTCTGCAGATCGGGGACTTTGTGTCCGCTGATTCCTGCTCCGATGACTTCGATGCTGAGATCCTTGACGCGGCGATTGAGCGTGTTTCTGACGAACGTGACATATCCGTTCGGCCCCGCACCCTGCTGGGTAATCGAATCGCCGAGAAACACAATCCGGTCACCCGCTTTGAGGGGGACGATCTGGTCTTCGGCGTGTGACGCGAGAGGTACGAATGCCGTCATCAGTAAGGTCATGAGAGTCAGAGATTTCATGATTTGATCCTCGGGTGTGTGAATGATTGCGTTGAATCAGAACAGAGCCTACTCCGTGCGAAACGGAGATTCCAGCGGCTGTCATTTTTTTGTTCCGGCAGGCGAACTGGGGGGATGCCGTGCCTGAAGATATCCGACCAGATCGCGAACCTGTTCGTCGGTCAGTTTTTCGAACTGACCGTCGGGCATCAGCGACAGCGGCGAGGTTTTCGTCTCTTCGATTTCCGCCTTGCGGAGAGTCAGTTTTTCCTGCGCGGTTTGCAGATCGACCGTTTGTCCGTCGTCGCGGCCGAGGACGCCGGTCAGCACGCGACCGTCCTGCATCACGACGACCGACACTTTGAACGTCTGTGGAACCTCGGCGCTCGGATCGATCATGTTGATCAACAGATAATCGAGGTTGTCGCGGTTCGAGCCGGTCAGGTCGGGTGCGATCTTTTCGCCTTCTCCGAACAGTCGATGGCAGTTCGCGCAGGTTTTCTTGAACAGTTCGCGTCCCGCAACGAGATCGGCTTTTGCCAGCGTTTCGGGAGTCAGCTTCTGTTTGTA
>DATKCB010000372.1:0-8072 GCA_035513495.1 Planctomycetaceae bacterium
AGGACCTTGAATCGATTCCTTCGCTTTGCGAAACGGCCAGAGCACCCCGTCGCTGATCGCGTTGTAGAATTCGTGAACCGAGCGGGACCAGCCTTCGCGCCGTCCGCGCCACCAGACGCGAATCGATTCGACGAGCACCGCGTTCGGGACTGCCGGCCAGTGATCGGAACCCGCCAGCTTGTCGGCAGCGAGATGCGCGGTGGCCGCGCGATAAATGCCCGATCGCCGATCGAGTTCCCCCAGCCAGGCAGGAACGCCGTCCGTTTCATCGAGCAGATATCGCAAGCTACCGCGCAGCGAACGGAGTTTGATCTCGGCAAAATGCAGTTGCGAGAGATCCCGCATCAGGTTGTGCGGATTGTCGGAAGGAGATTCGTCGGTCGCAGGCCAACTGCGAACATAGAACGGCAGGCGATTTTCGCGCGCGGCGACTTTATCCCGGGGCGCGATGTAAACGTATTCCGGAAGGATGCCCGTCTCGCTGCAAAACTTCTCGAGCCACAGCGGCCAGTACTGTTCGTCCTCAGCGAGATCGCACTGATTGAAGATCACCAAGATCGCTTTGTCTTCTGCGGCGGCTTTGCGGAAGAACTGCTTGACGGCAGCGTCGTTGTATTTCTGTTGTGTCAGCACGGCGATCAGCACGTCGGCGGCGCGGCGAATCTTGTCCGCCCGGTCCCAGTTCACAGGAGCGTCGCTGTCGATATCGGGGGTATCGAGAATCAGCAGATTTTGCGGAGTAGCCGGGGACGACTTCCAGAACAGCAGGTGCTCCGAGGTTTCCGCCAGCGCACGTTCGGGGGCGCTCCAGGCTTCGAGTTTGAAGTCGGAAAAGACCTCCGCGAGATCGGACTTCCGCTCGAATCCGGGAGGGACCAGACAGACCGGATGCTTGGTTCCCGACGCCATCGGGCTGACCGAGCTGGCGGCAAAACCGGCCAGATGATTGAAGATCACGCTCTTTCCGATGTTCGTCCCTCCCACTACTGCGACGACCAGATAAGCGTGATCGCCGAGTTGCGGCAGGAGTTTCTGCCGCAACGTTTCGTGCCATTCGTAGGATTTCAGATCGCGCACGTTGGCCACTCGCGCACGGCTGCCGAGCGTTTCGACGGCCTCGGCCAAACGGCGCACAATCTGAGATGCTTGCTGGAACGATTCGTTCATCGAAAGAGGGGAGTTCGTGAAAGTTCGAGTTGAGGTGAATCATTATAACACGCCGGGACCCTGGCGGTATGATGAGCGGCGGAGTCCTGTGGGTGTGACGATCGGGGAGCAAATCACTGCGGCAGAGTGGTATCGCGTGAATCGGCATCCGAACTTTTCACAGCAGCTACCTCTACCGGTTTTTCCCCCTCAATCAGCATCTGACAGAACGAGGAATCGACGGGAGCGGCCCAGGGGATCAGATATCCCAGATCGAGCGTCCGTTCTTCGACTTTTTGTGAAGTTGTTTGGGCGAGAACCTGATAGAGGTCGTCCTCGTCGTCTCCGAGGAGTTCTTCTTTCGGGGGAAGCTTCCAGGTCATCTGCTGGCGGATCAGTTCGATCATATCCTTGGCCTGAAACGGAGTCGTTCCCGTCAGCATCTCCCAGGTGATAATGCCGAGCGCGTACAGGTCGGCCCGTTCGTCGGCGTCCCCTCCCGCGAGCAGTTCGCCCGGCATGTACCGGGGAGTTCCCAGCATCTGGCCTTCGCGGGTCAACGTGAGGGATTCGACCGATCGCGCCAGTCCGAAGTCGGCCAGTTTGACTTCACCGTTGGTCGTCAACATGATGTTCGCCGGTTTCAGATCCCGATGAATGATTTTTCTGTCGTGCGCGTGCTTGAGTGCGGAGGCGAGTTGCCCGACGATTTGCCGAACCACCTCTCTCGGGAACGGCGCGTAGTGCTTGATCGCCTGAGCCAGATCGATTCCGGGACAGAACTCCATCGCGAGGAAGAGCGTATTGAACGCCGCGAATTCCCGTTCGACTTGAATGATGTTCGCGTGTTTGAGCTGCCGGACCAGTTGCGCTTCCCGCCGAAACCGCTTGCTGGCCTGCCGGTCGTAAACGAGATCGTGACGGAGCATCTTGATCGCGACTTGTCGCAAATCCTGCTGGTCTTCGGCGAGGTAGACAATCCCCATGCTGCCCCGTCCCAGACGCTGTTTGAACAGATATCCGCCGATCGACTTGCCGTACATGACATCCAGCGTGACCATTCCGATCCGCTGCGCGATCAATTCGGAAATCAGCAGGTTGAGCGAGGGAAATCGCCCGGCGAGATTCTGGTACGTTTCGTAGGAAATCACGGCGGCGCGGCAGTCGGTCATCGCGATCACGTTCGCCGATCGCTCTTCGCGCGTGATCAGCCCCATCTCACCCAGGACCGAATGCGACCCGACGCGGGCGAGTTCGCGCTGCCCACCGTCGGATTCGTTCACGGCCACCATCGCGATGCCATCCAGAATGATCATCAGCGAATCCGGCGCACCCCCTTGCTCGATGAGGAATTCTCCTTTCTCGAAATCTCGTTCTTCGGCGACCTGGGCGAGTTGTTCGAGCAAGTCTTGCGGTAATTCGGAAAAGGGATGAGTCTCCGCCAGAAACCGAATCAGTTCCTCCTGCCGCCGAAATTTCTCGGGAGAGATCGGAACGAGCGCGGCAGCGCGGGGATTCGATGCATCGAGATTCGTATCGTCGAACAGTTTTTGAATTGACGATTCGAACGCGACCTCCCGCTCGGCCTGTTCCAGTCTCGACCGAAGTTCGTCCGACGGGGTTCCGAATCGCTGCTCGTACTCCGAGAATTCCGGAGAATCTCCGAAGCGTTTTCGTACCCGGTATTCCTCGATCACGATTTCTTCAAGGTCGTCTTTCAGTTCGGGGAATTTCAGGATGTACTGGTCGGCCAGCTTCAAATCCTGAGCAGGACGGCCCGGAATTGGCCGGGTTTTCCAGCAGAATTCAAGATCGAGTTTGACCAGTTCCAAAAGCAGTTCCCGGTCGCTCTCCCGATCCGAATGTTCGGTTTTTTTCCAGGCACTGAGGACTCTCTCGATTTCGAGCGGTTTCCCCGATCGCCACGACTGCTCGAATTTTTCGAGAAATATCTCGTACGGCTTGATTTTAACCTCTGCCATGCTTGATCCCCGCCGGTAACGATGCCCCGTAACTCAGTGCGCGCCCGTCCGTCAACCAGTCCGCTCGATCGCAATCGTCGATTTTTCACCGGGCGACTTGCGACGTTTATGATAACGATCTCTCCCTCGCAATCCCAAGCACAGAATTGCCGTTTTACGTAGTCTGGCATCGCTGGCGAAGATTTGCAGAATACGCAACTCTGGTTCGATGGGTCGTCCGACGCGAAGCCCCCGGCTGCATTCGCCCGATCCTTCGCGCAAAAAAACCGGCGGGTCGTTCCCGCCGGTTCTCGAATTCACCGTTTATGGTTGCCCGAAACAGTCGGGTTATTGCTGCACGAGGGTCCGAATCTCGACCAGGTTGGGACCGATGTGTGTCGCCAGCCGGGCCAGATGAGCGCGGTCTTCATCCCGGCTGAGCGAGATGTAGCCGTGGACCTTCCTCCACGAATCGTACAATTTTTCGGAGAGCGTTCGAAGCTGAGCCACGTTGGCCCCGCTCAACGCCTGTTTGTGGAACTCGGCGGCCTGCCGCGAGAAATCCGAAGTCGCCGCCAGAGCTTGAACTTTGAAGCTCTCGTTGGAGCGATCGAGCCACAGTTTGGTATCGAGATGGACGTGTTCGGCCAGGTTCTCGAGCGAGGCACCCAGATTGATTGTCTGGCGGCGATCGAAATTCTCCTTGAGCACCAGCGCTTGCTGGAGTTCTCGAATGTGCTGATCGATGGCCGTCAGCACGTTCAGCGCGGCTTGGGAACGGATCGGCTTGAACAGGCGGCTGAAGTCCTTTTCGCTTTCGGTGATGTACTGGAACGCGTCGATCATCTCCTGATGGTTCTCGCCTCGTTCGACCGAATCGGTGAAGTTCTCGCAGACTCCGTAAAACGCATCCGCGGTCGGCAAGACGTACTCGGAATCGGGCAGCGAGATCAGCAGCTTGAGCGGCGTTCGCGCGAAAAAGTCATCGACGTCTTTTTTCAGCATCGAGGTGACATAGAGCAGTTTCTGACGATCGACCTGATGCGGCAGCCACAGCAGTTCGTGCATCGAGCGGTTGGCGTCGCTGATCCGGCGCAGACTGCGTTCGATGTAGCGATTATCCAGTTTTCGCAACTGCACCATCATCGGTTCCCACATTTGCTGATAGCGCGAATATTCGTTTTTGATCGCTTCGTAATCGGCCTGATCGCGGACGAGCAGACCGATCTGCCGTGTCTGCTGTTGAATTTTCCGGCCTTCCAGCATGAGATTGCGGGACTCCGTCGTGTCCGTCATTTCGAAACTGATTTCCTCCAGCAGATTTTCGAAGGCGGTATTGAGGGTGGCCACGGCTTGAGTCAGCTCGAAATAGTTGAGCTGAGGCCGCGCGTTCAGATACCCCATCAACGTCCCGGAAGAAGTGTCGAGCCGCTGAATCAATCGTGTTTGTGCCTGAGAGAGACCTCTCAATTGACTGATCTTGAGCGAGGTGGTCCGCCAGTCCCGATCGATTGAGCGAATGTCTTCGAGCAGGTTGCCCCACTGATCACCCTGCGCGGTTTTCTCAGCGAGCAGGGCCGAGCGGGCACGCAACCGATACAACTCCGTCAATTGTTCGCGCGCTCCGGGAATCCGCACCGCCGATTCGCCGAGCGACATCGCCAGTTCGGAACAATCTTTCGAGAAGGAATTGAGTGTCTCGTGAATTTTACGGGAATTGTCGACTCGTGCCGGAGCGGCCGTGCCGAGCGCCGGTGGAGTTTTGTTTTCGATTTTCTGCAGTTCCGATTCGACGAGACTTTTCAGCAGTTCTTCGAGATACTTCTCCCGCTCGGTTTGCGCGAATCCGGTGTTCGCGATTCCAAGCGTGAGAAACAATGTCAACAAACACCCGCCGACAGAGCGAGTTACAGGGAGGGAAGATAAACGCATCATTCGGAATCCTTTCTCGAAGCGTGTTCAGGGTCATCCGTGAGCGCCGGTCCTCCGATCAGGAACGACGCCGAAAATTGCGGGATTTTTCGCGAGTACCGCACCCCGGCAGGGATCCGGTTTCGAAACGGTCGGAGTCATAGCAATTCTTACAAATTCTGAAAAGACCGATCTCGCGAAAAATGGACCGAAAGTCCTTGTTGCGCAACACAGCCGTCTATTGTAGAGGTATTTTGAACGCGGAAAGTCAGAGGAATGTCAAATGTCAAAATCCCAATGACAAACCAAGGGATTTAAGGTGGAAGAGTAGAAGGTATAAGGTGGAATGTTCAATGTTCAAAGGCAATTACGTCAGAGGCTACCTCCTGTTTCCTGCATCCTACTTCTTCGCAAATCCTTCCACTCTTCCACTTTCCACTCTTCCACCCTCGATCGGAGGTGTATCAATTTGACAACAACCGGCCCCCCTCGGAAATGTGAAACAAGCTTTGTCATGCAAAGTGTCATCAATTTGATGGCGCGCGGTCTTCACAATCGGTCATTTCGGAGTGTTTTCGTCGAGGTTTAGCGAACTTGTGAACTTTTGAACTTGTGATCTTCAAATTCATCAAGTTCGCGAAATTGTGAAACAAAACCAGCCCTGTTCTTTGAAAATCTGTATCAATTTGACAACACCCTCTCCGAAGCAGGATCCGGGAGGTTGGTCGCGAGCGCGCAACATGTCGCGGCCGGTCCGCTCGAAAACCGAAAGATTTGGAAATCTACGCCACGTCTTGCGAACCTGCTCTCAGACCGGTTCGAACCGGCCGTCGATGTGGTGATTTTTCAGTCCGATTCCGGCCTCGTCGGGAGGGAGCGAGAAGACTCGGACCGTCACTCGTTCGGACTGGACCGATCCCCGAATCGAAACAAACGAAGACGTTTCGAGTCCGTACTCTTCCAGTTCATCCGAGATGGCGAACAGACGGAATTGATCCACACTGTCGAATTCGTTTTTGAGCGCCTGCAGATCGAAGGTGAACGGACAGCTTTCGGCTTTCCCGTCGAGGGGGCCACCTACGATTTCGGACTGTCCAAGGAACATTCCAATCTGCCAGCCTTCCTCGGACGGGTAGCAGTCGAATCCGACACGGGCGACTTCCTGGAGCGGTTCGAACAGTTCCGCGAGACGGTCGATGAATTCGTTCAGCCAGGAGGGGCGCGTCGCTCTCCGTTTCTTTTCGGATTTCCAACGATCGAGTTGAGCGATGAAATGGTGGACGGGCATGTGGGATGGGTTCACGGAGATCACCTCGGACAAATACACTCTGGGCTGTGCATCTCAGGACACTGCCAGGTTCTTCGATCCGTGAACCGGCCGCACGTGGTTGTGTCTTCTCGGGAGTGGTCCCACCACAGGATACGTATCGGAGTTTTGCCGCGAACGAGTTCACAAGATTCGATCTCGTACCGGGTTCCGCGCGACTCGGGGTGTCCGTTGCAGCAAACATAGCGAGGCTCCCGGCTGATCGCATCGGGCGTGCGAGGGGAGTTGTTCCGGAAACAACGACATTGCGGGGACCGACGACGGAACGGCCGGTCGTATCCGACGGCATCGATCACTCGCCGCCGATGAGGTTCAGAGCGCGCGCGATCGGCTTCGGGAGGACCCAGAACCCAAAGAAATTGACGGTGACGATATTGACGACCACGTAAATCAGGACAGTCGTTCCGAATCCAATGGCTGCTTTGAGAGCGGGCGGCATCGAGTCGCCCGTCTCGATCACGTTTCCTTCTTTGTCGATCTTCTGTTTCTTCGCCTTGTAGACGAACTGTCTTTCGAGGGAATTGAGGTCCATCCGCCGTTTGTAGTAGAAGGCAAATTGCCCCAGCGCGCGTGAGCAGAACACCAGCGTAAACCCGGTGAACAAAATCGAAACGCCCATCAGTATGCCGGGGACCGTCAACGGCTGATAATTCACGGTGACGGGGGTCGCTTCAGCCCAGCGATTGACCTCATCGGTGATGAACTCTTCATCCAGTTCTTCTTTCATCTGCACGGCTTTGTCGATGGAGGCATTCCATGTCAAATCCTGAACGACCTTGGTGATCTGGCTGTCGTAAACAACGCGCATCACGACATTCGTCGCCGTCACGGGGAGCGTTACGATGAAACAGATCAGCATCAGATACAGGACGCCGCCCAGAGATCTCCACCAGCCCGGCAGGACTCTGTTGATCATCCACCCGGGCGCCTGCTGCGGCATGGCCATGTGACACATCGAGATCGGCAACATCGAATAGATCATCAGATATCCGATCCCAATCACGGCGACCGCGGCGATTTTTGCTCCGCTCATCATCAGCGGGACCGCAATTCCTCCGCAGACAAGTAAAATCGGGATTCCGAACACGACGCCCCAGACGAAATACTTGATGCCCAGCGCTACGCACAGGAAGAAATCGAAGTTCACGCGCTTCAGCTCGTCTTCTTTTTTCAGCGAAAATCTGATCGTCTCGGTCGCCAGGAACCAGGCCCAGCCGATCGGAGCCATGAAAAAAATGAACGTCACAAACGACCAGAAGACTTTGGGAGGAGTATTACTCGACCACAAGGCCATAAACAAAGCCCCGAGCATCGCCGTTTGGAGGACCAAATTGTACAGAATCGTTCGAATCATGTACGACTTGTTCTTCATGGTAAACTGCCAGGCGTCGCCCCAGACAGTCTTGAAATACTCCGAGGTGTCCGGTCCTTTCTGTTTTTTCTTCTTCGGAACGATCCCCGTAGCCAGATCGGCTCCGCAATTCGAACAATGTGTTTCCTCTTCCTCAGAAGGAGTACCACAGCGCGGGCAGAGCTGTTGGGAGTGATCTTCCGCCGAACGCAAGTCGAGGTTGGCCAGGAATTCACTACTATCTTGAGATGAGTCCGGCTCGGATTTCCCTGAAGGGATCGGGATCGGGGTCTTGCACTGCGGACATTTCAGCGTCTTGCCGCGAGCTTTGTCTGGCGCGTTGAGGACCTTCTTGCATCCAGAACAACGAACTTTG